>JADGRG010000276.1 GCA_017881145.1 Sandaracinaceae bacterium
CCCTTCGTGCTCTGGGCCGTCGATGAGCGCGGCATCATCACTCTCTCGGAGGGACAGGCGCTGACGGGTTTGGGTCTCAAGCCGGGTCAACGCGTCGGTACTTCCGTATTCGACTTGTATCGAGACAGCCCGGTGACAGTCGAGGGCATCAAGCGCTGCCTGCTGGGTGAAGAGACGAGCTGGGAAGTCGAGGTCAACGGCCGAATCTTCGAGTCACGCACCTTTCCGCGTTGGAACGATGCGCACCAGGTCGTCGGACTCCTCGGCGTCTCGACGGATGTGACTGAGCACAAGCGTCGCGAGGAAGAGGCCCAGAAGCTCCGGGAGCAGATGCAACAGGTGCAGAAGCTGGAGAGTCTGGGAGTGCTCGCTGGTGGCATCGCTCACGACTTCAACAACATGCTGACTGCAATCATGGGCAGCACCTCGGTCGCGCTCTTGGCCTTGCCAGAAAGCAATCCGGCGCGCTCCCACCTTGAGAACGTGATGCTGGCGTCGAGTCGAGCCGCGCACCTCACGAAGCAACTGCTGGCCTACGCCGGCAAAGGCATGTTCGAGATCACCCGTATCGATCTCTCGGCGCACGTCCGGGAGCTGGTGACGGTGCTCGAAACCGCGCTACCCAAGAAGGTACAGGTCCGGCTCGAGCTGGCTGCCGACCTACCCGCGATCGAGGCTGACGCCGGGCAGGTGCAACAGATCGTGATGAACCTCGTGATCAACGGCGCGGACGCGATCGGCGACGAGCGTGGCACCGTACTCGTCACCACCGGTTCGCACGATATCGACGACATCTATGCGCAGAGCCTCTTCGCTGCCGAGGCGCTCTCTCCCGGTCGCTACGTCTACCTTGAGGTCCACGATACGGGCTGCGGCATGGACGAAGCCACCAAGGCCAAGATCTTCGACCCCTTCTTCACGACCAAGTTCCATGGTCGAGGGCTCGGGCTGGCGGCAACGCTCGGTATCGTGCGTTCGCATCGCGGCGCCATCAAGGTCTACTCCAGCCCTGGCCGCGGCAGCACGTTCAAGGTGTTCTTCCCGGCGGTCGCCGGTAGCGCGACGAGACCGCTCGCCGTTGGGCCACACTTCCGGGGCAAGGGCCTGGTGCTCGTGGTCGACGACGACGAAGGCGTGCGTGCTGCGGTGTCGAGCTTGCTCGGCTACTTCGGTTTCTCGGTGATCGAAGCCTTCGATGGACGGCATGGCGTTCAGGCTTTCATCGAGCACCAAAGCGAGTGCGTGCTGGTGGTCCTCGATATGACCATGCCGGACTTGGGTGGCGAAGAAGTGTTCCGCGAGATCCGGCGCATCCGCTCCGATGTCCCGGTGATCTTGACCAGCGGCTACAACGAGATCGAGGCCACGCGCCGCTTCACGTCCGAAGGCCTGGCCGGCTTTCTGCAGAAGCCCTTCACGCCGGCCGAGCTGGCGCAGCGGTTGCGGGCAGCCTTGGTCAAAGAGGAATCGCAACCGGTCGCAGCTGCGGACGACAAAGAGTAGGCGACCGCGACGGAAGGCCTTTCGACGCTCCGGACACGAATTCACCTGGGACGCCGCTGGTGGCTTGCGCGCGTGATGTCGGGCTGGCTATACCCCTGAGCACGGTCATGATCTCATCTGCTGAAAGCGCTGTCCGAGCGGATACCCCCAGCGCCGTCGCGTGTGAAGCAGATGCGGGCCTCGATCTGCAGCAAGGCCTGCGCACGCTCGGCTACAGCGAGTTTCGTCCTGGCCAAGAACGCGCCGTCGAGACCCTGATGGCGCGTGGCAAGTTGCTCTACGTGGCGCCGACCGGCGGTGGCAAGAGCCTCGTCTATCAGCTGCCGGCGGTGCTCTTGCCTGGCACGACGCTGGTCGTCTCGCCGCTGATCGCGCTCATGCAGGACCAGGTCAGCGCGCTCACGGCGCGCGGCGTGGCGGCGAGCTTCCTGGCGTCGACTTTGGCGCCCGACGAGCTTGACCGCAGGCTCCGCGCCGCTGCACGCGGCGAATATCGGCTGCTCTACCTCGCGCCGGAGCGCCTCTCGAGCTCGGGCTTCCGACGCATGCTCTCCTCGCTGCGCGTGCCGCTCTTGGCGATCGACGAGGCGCATTGCATCAGCGAGTGGGGGCACGATTTCCGACCTGAGTACATGCAGATCGGAAACCTGGTCGCGCTGCTGCCGAAAGCGCGAGTGCTCGCGTGCACTGCCACCGCGACTCCGATTGTGCGCGATGAGATCGTGGCGCGGCTTGGGCTCGGGCCGGGCACGGCACAGATCGTCCATGGCTTTGCGCGGCCGAATCTGGTGTTGCGCGCCGCCGAGGTGGTCAGCGGTCGCGACAGCGCTGCGCGCGTGGATGCGTTGCTCGAAGAAGCGCTCGGGGACATGCACGCTCCGCGCGGCGCAGCCATCGTCTACGCGCCGACGCGCGCTGGCACCGCCGACGAGGCCACACGGCTTTCACGCCGCGGCTTTCGCGCTGGCCACTATCACGCAGGCCTACCAGCTTCGGAGCGCGAGCAGACGCAGCGCCGCTTCATGGAGCGCGAGCTCGACGTGATGGTTGCAACCAACGCTTTCGGCATGGGCGTCGATCGCAGCGACGTTCGGGCCGTGGTGCATCTCGCTCCGCCTTCGTCGGTCGAGGCTTATTACCAGGAAGTGGGGCGCGCCGGTCGCGATGGCGAGCGCGCCTACGGGCTCTTGCTCAGCTCAGCCTCGGACCTGCCGCTGCGGCGCAGACTGATCGAATCTTCGTCGGACGGCGGCACGGTCGACCCCGCGATCGTCGAGCACAAGTGGGGGCTCTTCCTCGAGCTGATGCGCTGGATCGAGGGTGGCTCTTGTCGCCACGACGCGATCCTTCGCTACTTCGGCGCACACGGTGAAGCGCTGGGTGGCTGCGGCCAGTGCGATGTCTGCACCACGCTGGTCGCCGAAGATGCACCCGGCGACGACGACCTGCAGCTCCTTTTGCGCAAAGCGCTGAGCGGCGTGGCACGCGTGCACGGTCGCTTCGGGTTGCAGGCTGCCATCAAGCTGCTGCGCGGCGAAAAGGATCCGCGACTCACGCGCGCCGGCCTGGATTCGGTTCGCACGTTTGGCGTGCTGCAACACGAGAGTGCAGAGTGGTTGACGCGCCTTCTGCGACGCCTGATCACGGCCGGCTGGATCGGCTTCTCCGGGGACGAACGACCGGTGGTGCTGCTGACGGAGTCGGGCCGCAGCGTGATGGAAGGCCGCTTGCCGGCGCGCTTGCTCCTGCCGCCGCGCGCGCTCGCCAAGGTTGGGGCAGGGCGGCGCGGCAAGGGTCGGGCACGTGGCTTCGTGACCGAGACGCGTGCCTCCGCAGCCCCACGGGCGTTTGGCAGTGAACCGGTCGTGGAACGCGTCCCCGAAGTGGCCAGCGATTTGCTCGACGACGCCAATGTCGAGCTCTTCGAAGCGCTGCGTGCACACAGGCTTGCGGTAGCGCGGCAGGAGTCGGTGCCGCCCTACGTGGTGGCCAGCGACCGCACGTTGCGCGACATCGCGCGCCTGCGTCCCGGTAGCGAGAGCGAGCTCCTGATGGCGCACGGCATGGGTCCAGTGAAGGCCGCTCGCTTTGGGGCGGGTCTGCTTGCGGTCGTGGGCTCGCCGCGGCGCAGTGCTTGAGTCTGAGCTTTGACAGCTCGGAAGCGCCTGCGCGATACTGGCCGGACTCGACCCGATAGGGCACGAGTGGAGGAACGATGGCGCTGATCGAGACGGATGAAGCGGCACGCCGGTTGGCACGAGCGATCGCGAGCGACCTTTCGCTCTACAACGAAGAGAAAGTCGTCGAGGGCATCACCAACGACAGCCTCTACGAGGTCATGGCCGAGGAACTCGAGGAAGGGCGCGCGCTCTTCCAGAGCCGCGTCACGCCCGACCTTTACGCCAAGAACTTCTACGACCGCGCCGTGATCGACATCTTGGTACGCTCCAAAGCGCACATCGATTCGAAGATGTGGTGAGCGTCCGCCGCGCGTGGGACATTGCGTTCTGCGCATGGCAGCCGTCACGAGCGAAGAGCTAGAAGTCGTCATCACGCCGGAGGAGGCGGGTGTGCGCATCGATCGTGTGCTCAGCGAACGCAAGCTGGGCATCTCGCGCTCGCAGCTCAAGGAGTTGATCGACGTGGGGCGCGTCGAGATCGAGGGCGCGCCCGTCCGGGCCAGCGCCAAGGCGCGCGCATCCAGCGTGGTGCGGATTCGGCCCTTGCCACCGAAGCCCTCGGCGGCGGCGCCCGAAGACCTTCCGATCGAAGTGCTCTTCGAGGACGCCGAGATCGTGGTGCTGATGAAAGCCGCCGGCATGGTGGTACATCCGGCGCCGGGCCACGCCAGCGGAACGCTCGTGAATGCGCTGCGCTACCACCGTGAGATCGCCCTCGACAAAGACGACACCACCGAGCGGCCCGGTATCGTGCATCGCCTCGACAAGGACACCAGCGGCGTGATGGTGGTGGCCAAGACCATGCCAGCGCGGGAAGGCCTGATCGCCCAGTTCAAGACGCACGACCTGCAGCGCGAGTATTTGGCCATCGTGGTCGGCCACCCGAAAGAAACCTTCACGCTCGACACCTTTCACGGCCGTCATCCCAAGGATCGAAAGCGCTTCACCACACGCATCACGCAGGGCAAACGCGCCGTCACGCACGTGCGCGTGCTCGAGCGCTTGCACGGAGCCAGCCTCGTTTCGTGCACGCTGGAGACGGGCCGCACGCATCAGATCCGTGTCCACCTCGCGGAGCACGGCCACCCGGTGCTCGCTGATCCTGTGTATGGCGGCGGCTCCCGCGACCCGCGTCTGCAACAAGCCGCTGCTGCGATCGCTCGCCAGGCCTTGCACGCACGGCTCTTGGGCTTCCGCCATCCGACCAGCTTGCAGGAGCTGAGCTTCAGCGCCGAGCCCCCCAGCGATTTTCAAGCAGCGCTCTCGCTGCTGCGCAACTGAAGTGCTGGCGAACACTCGCGCGCCTCGGCCTGCATCAAAGCAGGGCGAGGTGCTTCTGCACGTAGCGACTGTTCTCGAAGCGGTCGATGTTGCGGAACACTACGAACACGTCCTTGGCCTCGCAGGCGTCGGCGAACGCCACCACGCGATCGAGCGCGGTTGGATCGTAGCGCGAGCGGTAGCCGGATGGTCCCGAGAGGCGCAGGTAGGCGAACGCGCCAAGCTCTGCGGGGCTCTCGCCGAGCGGATCGAAGGCGAGCGTGACAGCGAGCTTCTTCACTGCTGCTTCGACGTCTTTTTGTGGCCAGCCGGGCAGGTCGAGCACGGGTGATTTCACCTTGCCCTGCAGGTACTCGACGAACGCTCGCAGCAGCTTGCGGTTTTCGCGCGTCGGCCCCCAGCCCTCGTCCGCAGCGAAAACCACGGCCCGGCTCTTCATCTGCTTGGCGAAGCTCGCGACCTCCTCGATGGAGCGCTGGCTCTCTTCGCCGAGCGCGAAGCCTGCGCCAGCGATCTGCTTGGGCGCGAGCATGCTGAACACGAAGCCAGGCGCCGCCTCCCGCAGCCAACGCCGACGCGTGCCTGCACCCGGAATGCCGAGTTCCGTGTCGGAGATCTCCACCGCCGAGAATTCCTGAAAGTAGCGGCTGGTGGGGACTGGAAAGCCGGAGCAAGCAACCGAAATCATGGCGCGCAAGTATAGCGACATCGGCAGGTTCCGAGCGAACAACTCGCTCTCTAACCAGTTATAGTGGCGCGCCGTGCGGAATCTCCTCGGGCCACTCGTCGTAGCCTGGCTTGCCGTCGCCTGGTCGTGGCAGGCACGCGCGCAGCCCAGGGATCTCTCGACGTTCGTCGTGCCGGCGGGTGCTGCGACCACGTTTCTCATCGAGGCCCCGGAAGTCCCCCGCCACGCCACGCTCCACCTAGGCGCTGCGCTCGACTACGCGCACGGCCTGCTCGATCGTGTTGTCGACTGCAACGCGCCAGCGCTGAGTCCGGGCAGCACCTGCGCACCTGGCAAGCTGGAAGCTCGCAGTCCGTTGGTCTCGGATCTCGCTCGCCTCGACGTCTTGGCATCGCTGGCACTCTTCGACGCGTTCTCGCTCGGTGTTTCCTTGCCCGTCGTGCTGACTCGGGCGGCAGACCCGGGCTTCACTTCGTCGCAGCTCGAAAACCATGCAGGACTTGGCGACCTCCGCCTCGCGTTCAGCGCTCCGCTGATCTCCGGCCCGACCTCGCTGCTCGTGGTGCTCGATGCAATTCTGCCGACGGCTTCTGCCCAGACTTGGAGTGGCGGGCAGCGTGTCGGCGCTGGATCTGCCCTTTTGCTCAGCCACGCTTTCTCTCGGCTAACGCTGGCCGCCAAGCTCGGTTACGTGCTGCGTCGGCGCGTGACCGTACTCGACGTCACGGACCAAGATCAGCTGGTGCCGGTGTTGGGCGCGGCCTACCGCATCACGCAGAACGTGTCGTGGATCATGGACCTGCAAGCGCACATGGGGATGGGTTCGCAGGTGTTCTCCCCGACGCAGACGCCACTCGAGGCAGACACCGGCATTCGCGTCGGCAGCCATCAGGGCCCGCAAGTGGAGCTCGGCGTGGGCACGGGCGCTTGGCCCGGCCAAGCAGGTTACGGCGCACCGCAAGTGCGGATCTTCGCGGCCATCCGTTCCGCATGGACGAGCACCGGCTGCACGCAGGGGCCGGAAGACTACGACGGTTTCGATGACGCTGATGGCTGCGCCGACCCCGACAACGATCGCGATGGCGTGCTCGACGAACGCGACGCCTGCCCGAACGATGCCGAGGACCGCGATGGCTTCGCCGACGACGACGGCTGCCCCGACCTCGACAACGACGCCGATGGCGTGCCGGACGCGCATGACCTGTGTCCGAACCAGGCCGAGGATCATGACGGCTATCAGGACCAGGACGGTTGTCCCGAGCCGGACAACGACGAGGACGGTATCCCCGATGGGCGCGACGCCTGCCCGATGGACCCGGAAGACCGCGACGGCTTCGAGGATCAGGACGGTTGCCCGGAGCCGGGCCCCGGCCGCCCCATGATCACCGTCCAAGGCAGCCGGCTCTTGCTCTCGGACCGCATCTACTTCGACGACGACGCCGACACCATCCGGTCGGTGAGCATTCCCGTGCTCGACGAGCTGGCGGCCGTGGCAGGCACGCTCTTGGTGCACAAGCGCCTGCGGGTCGAGGGGCACACCGACGACACCGGCAACGCCCCGCACAATCTCGATCTCTCGTATCGCCGCGCCCGAGCTGTGGTCGAATATCTCAAGGCTCGCGGTGTGCCTGCCGATCGCCTCGAATACGTCGGCCACGGTGCACAGACGCCGCTCGCTCCGAACGAGAGCGCCGCCGGCCGCGCGCTCAACCGCCGAGTGGAATTCACCATCCTCGACCAGCGTTGAGCGCCGAACAGGCCCCTGGAGCACGGCTTCGGGCGGGTCGCGGGCGCTTGATTCCGGGTCACCCAATGCGCAAACTGAGCAGTCTGTGCGAAAGTTCCGACCCAAAGTCGGGCGTCGCGCCACTAGCAGTGATGGAGGATACAGGCATGAGCATGGTGCGACCCGTCAACCTGGCGTTTCTGGTGGTTTTTGCGGTGCTATCGGGCTGCGGCATGAGGTCGGTCCTCGACACCTCGGGTGGGCAGGTCGATGCGGGCACCACGGCGTTGGGCTCGGCCGGAAGCGGCGCCCTCGGCAAGCCCTGCGGGCGCAGCGACACCTGCGATCCGAACAACCTGGACGGCGAGACCTGCGAGACGCTTGGCTTTGCC
>JADGRG010000029.1 GCA_017881145.1 Sandaracinaceae bacterium
AATGGCAACCAGAAGGCTGGGTGACTGGGATCCATACCTGCAGCCGCCAGCGGCAGGTCCAGCGCGGCCGCAAACAGTTGCCGCTGACCTTCCGCCGGCATGAAGCTCCCCACCGCGCGCCGCGACGAGAACATCACGTAGGCGCGGCCGGGCAGGTCACCGGGCAAAAAGCTCGGCGCGCTGGCGAAGCCGTGCGCCATGCTGCCGGCATTCGCCGCGGCGAGTTCGATCGCTGGGCCGCCGGTCGCCGACACGATGAACAGTGCGCCCTCTGCCGCGTCCGGGGCCATGCGTCGCTCGAAGGCGATCCACTCGCCGTCCGGGGAGTACGTGGGAAACATCACCGTGCCACCCAGACTCGGCATGCCCAGGTCGATCGGCTCCGGCATGCCGAGGCTGCTGTCGAGCGCGACGCTGACGCGCGCGAGCTTGCCGCTCATGGCTGCAGCGGCCTTGGGGCCGTCCGCGGTCAACACGACACAAAGCGAGCGTCCATCTCTCGACCAGTCGGGAAAGCTCACCTGCATCGCCATCGGCCAGGCGCTCTCTTGCAAGTGTTGACCTGTGTCGGCATCGAGGATGATCAACCGGCCGGCTTGGGTCGCCACGATGCGAGTCGCCGTGGGATCGAAGCTGCCGAACACGTAACCGGCCCCGGCAGCGCCGAGCCCGGCTGCGCTGGCCGGCCCGTCAGGTAGTGACCAGCTGCGCAAGGCGCTGCCGCCATCAGCTGCAGCGAGCAGCCGCCCACCGTCACGCGATACGACATGGCAGCCGACGCAATGCGTCGCAGCGCTGTCCGCAATCGGCGCGGGCGGTACCACGTGCACCTCGTGGGTCGCATCGATGCCCGCCCGACTCAGGCCCTGCGCGGTCGTTGACCACGCGTAGATCGCACCGGCAGGAAGAGCTGCACGCACTTCGATGTCGAGCGGCGCTGCCCGCGCGATCACGGCGTGGGCACCGGACAGCCCGGTCAGCACGATGTGCAACGTGCCTCCGGCATGATCTCGCAACAGGCTGCGCCAGCGCTCGATCGGAAATGTCGCCGCTGTCGCGCGCGTGTACAGCCGCAGATCGTCGAGATCGCTGGTCACCCGCAGCTCGTACGCCGACGCCGCAGCGGCCGGCTTCACGCCTGGCATGGCCTTCGGCTTGGGAGCTGGCGCTTTCATCGCCATCATCATCGCTGGGTCGGACATGGCAGCCGGCATGGCTGGTCCAGCCTTACCTGGGGCGGCGCGCCACTCGAACACGATCGGCGCTAGATTGGCGGGCACGACCAAAGCCGGCGACGCTGGATACGTCAGCTCCAGTCCCGCAGGGGCCGCGTTCGCCGGTGCCGCCTTCAGCTGCGCGATCTCGCTGTTCGTCACGTCGCCGACGATGAGGTCCGGGGCTTGCTGTAGATCGTCTGAACTGGGTGTCAGGTCGACCGCCCGCAGCCCGCAGCCAACGGCGGCGGACGCAACGAGCACCCAGAGCGGCATGTCGCGCACCAGCCGCGTAGCCCTCGCCTTCACTGCGCTCCGAGCATACGAGCGGCGGCGGCCCCTTGCGGTGTGTTCGCATGGCGAGCGACGAGACGTCGCGCCGCTGCACGGGCGAGCTCGGGTTGGTTCAGCTCTTGGCGAATCTGCACGTCCAGCCAACCGGCCTCCGCGCCCAAGTGGCCGTTCGCGAAGCGCTGCTGATGTCGAGCGAGCAGGTTGAGGGCAGCCGCGAGATCGTGAACTTCGACCTCGAGGCGCACCCAACGCAAGAGCGCGACTTCGGCGTTTTCATCGTGACCTAGGCTGGCGCGCTGGTACGCCTGACGCGCTTCCGCGTAACGACCGGCTTGGCGCGCCGCCTCGGCTTGGTCGAGCGTGGAACGCTTGGGCGCGTTGCCGCTGCGCGCTATCGGCTTGTTGACCGGCTCCGTGCTGTTCGGTTCGCTGCCGCTGACGGCTGCAACCGGCTCGGCCCTCAAGAGCGCGCCCAAGCGCTGTTCATCGGCAACGCTCAGCGGCCTCGTCTGGGCGCGCTCCGCACGCGCGGGCTTGCGCAACGTGGTGCCTGGTGACAAGCGCAGCATGCTGCGATCTGCGAACAACACGTCGACCACACCGCTCGCGAGCACCACCTCGAAATCGTCATCCGCGCGCACCGAGAAGCGCGTGCCCGTGACGACCACCTCCGCTTGCGCGGTGAGGATGCGCAAGCGCGCCGGTCGCAGATTGTGCAGGTCACCGGCCAATGCGCCGCGCCGCAAGCGTACGACCAGCTCGCAAGCGCTGGACTGCTCGATCGCCAGGTCGGCGCTGGCGTCAGCGACCAGCTGTCCATAGCTTCCGAGCGAGAGCGTTTGCGAAGCCTGCGTCAGGTGTGGGAGGCCGCAGCCGGCGCTCGGTAGGGCAAGTTCTTTCGCCGCCGTGGGCTGCACAGCGCGCGGACTCGGCCGCAGGGCCAGCACGACCGCAGCTGCGATGCCGATCGCAGCACACGCGGCACCGGCTCTCCGCCGCTGACGGCTGCGAACGATCGCACGCTGCGCTTCGTCCTGCAGGCGCTCGATGACACGCTGCTGCGCAGCGCCGCCAAGCGGTGCCGCCGCAGGTTCGTGCAGTGCCGCGGTTTGAAGCCTTAAGCGTTCGGAAAGATCGTGATCGCTCGCGCTCATGGTCCGTCCCCGGGTTCGAGCCAGTGACGCAGATACGGGTCGCGCGTCGCCGCCGCTTTCAAAGCTTTCTGTGCATAGAAGATCCGCGAACGTGTGGCCGACACCGAGGCTCCCACGGCCGCGGCGATGTCGTCTACCGGCAGCCCTTCGACCGCCCAGAGCAGGAACGCCACGCGCTTCGGTTCAGAGAGACGCGCCAGGATGACCTGCAAACGACGCAGTGCCTCGCTGCGCTCGTAATCCGACTCTGCGCTAGGCGCGCCGCTCGACAGACCGTCGACCTCGTACGACTCCGAGTGGCGCACGACTTGGCTCGGCCTGCGCGCGCGCAGTCCGACGCGCACCGCGATCCCGCAGATGAACGTGGAGAGCGCGCTGTCGCCGCGAAAACTCGGAAGCGCGCGCAGGGTTTCGAGAAAAGTCGTTTGCACGAGATCTTCCAAGTCTTGGCGGGCTCCGAACATGCGGACGAGCAAGCGTTGCACGCGCTCCCAGTGTTGGCGCACGAGCCACTCGAGGGCGACCGGATCGGCGCGCAGCGCGCGATCCACCCATGCCCGCTCGAGCGACGAGCACCCGAGCGGCGTGATTCCTGGTAGGGACGCCTGGCTGTCACTCGGCAACGGCCTGGTAGACACATTGGCGACCTCCGAGTGCGCCCGATCGATGAGTCGCCGAAGAGACATATTCTGCTGAAAGTTTCGCTGCTCAGAGCGCCGTGCGCAGGATCAAGCCGGTCATGCCGCTCAGCACGATGGCAGGGTCCTGGGACCAGCTTACCCCGTTCACGCGATAGTCGCTGCGGCTGGTGGCTGCATCGACGCTGGCGCCTAGGTAGAGCAGCAGCCAGCCAGCCAGCTCGACGTCGGCTTCTGCCCCCCCGCCGAGGCCCCAGCGCACTTGCGCATTCGAAAACCGCGTGGCCGAGAC
>JADGRG010000277.1 GCA_017881145.1 Sandaracinaceae bacterium
GACCCAGACTTCGGTCGACGCCGCGCTGGCTGCGTCGGCATTCGTCGAGGTAGCTATCTGCGCTGCCGTAGATCCGGGTTTGGTTGCAGGCTGGTCGACCCCTGCGTCGACGAGCTTCGAGCCGACGTCTACCGCGCCTGAGCCAGCACTTGCCATCGCATCACGGCCGGGTTGTCCCGGTATCGAGGCGGAGGCGTCGCGAAGCTTGAAGGGGTTGTCGAAGTGTGCTCGCGCGCAGCCGCAGACAACGATCAATACGGACGCGATCCAGGCGGCATGTGACTTGTTCATTGGCTCACCCGGTCAAATGCGACAGTCCCTGCTCGCAGGGAGATTAGCCCATCGTTCCAGGCCCAGGCACCAGTCATGCGGTCACCATCGACCATGAGTTCCACCTGGGTCCCTCCCGCGCCGATGTCACATGTCTGGCCATCGCAGTGGCAAGTACTTCCGCCGCAGCGCGGGTCGCGGCCTCCTCCATCAGGCGGGTCCATACACACGCACGGCCACAGGCCACCGTTTCCATCGCTGCATAGCGGGCGGAAGTCCGCCGACGTGCAGAGGACGACCTTGCCAGGGTCGATGGTCTTTTGGGCTTCGTACGACTGAGGCACGCAGAAGTGGAAGCCGTGGTTGTCGATCTGCCAGAGGTACGGTGTCTGTAACTGACACCATGCGTGCCAGAGATCGAACGTGCTCCATGTGAAGGTCAGCTTGTTGCCCTCGAACCGGCCGTCGAGCATGCGATAGTCGACCCCAACCTGAGGATTCACCGAGAGAGGCCCGTACTGCGTCGGATCGACTCCGGTCGGGTAGCCCACGTCGGGATTCTGGGGTGGCGCGAACGGGCCGAGCACGTCGTGGGTACGATCGTAATTCACGTGACCGGTGACGTCCCCGGAAGCCGCCTGCTCGATGACGAGGCGGGGGCAACCGGCCCAGTTTCCCGTCGTGCTGGGATCACAATCGACTTCGCGCCAGGTGCCAAGGAGCCGTTGGTCCGCTCCCGCGATCACGACCTTCATCACGATAGGCACTGTGACCGGTGTGGTCCACGAGATGGCGGCGTCAACGTTGTTGAAGTCGCTGACGTGCAGGCCAGAGAGTGCGGAGGCAGCACCGCCATCGGGTGCACGGGCGCTGGCTACCGGCGCGGGCAGGCAGGCACCCGCGCTGCAAGTCCGCCCTCCACTGCACGTCTTGTCCGAGGTGCATTGCGGCAGGCAAATGCCATGTGAGGCGCCGAGGCTGCGAGCTTCGCAGCGCTGCACTAGCAGCGGTGAGCTCACATCGAAGCAGGCTGCTGCGCTCGACCCGGTGCATGCGGCGTCGCCGGAGCAAGCGCGCGTGCAGGTGCCGCAGGCGCAGATGAGGCCGTTGCCGCCACAGCTCTGGTCGTCTGTGCAGATCGCCAGCCAGTGGGTTTCCCCTCCGGCCTGCGGCGTGCTGCGGGTGGAGCAACTCGCGCAGAGCACGAGCAGCCAAGAGCAGAAGAACCCTGCGCTGGACCAGCGAAGCGTCCTCTCGTAGCCAGGCCTCAAAGCGTGCACTTTACGCATCTTCGTCTCCCTCCATTTCAGCCACACTCTGTCCGACGTAAGCGGTGACTCGTAGCGGGACGGCGTCGCTCGGCATCGGCGACTTCGCATTGCAAGCTTCGAGCGCGGAGCGAAGCTGCATGCCTCGTTCACGCATGCTCTTCAGGTAGCCGAGGAGCTCGGCCTGCATCGGATGCCCTTGCCAAGCATCGAACACGAAGGTGCTGCCGCCGACGCTGTCCGCGAGGTCGGCGCGCCGTGCACCCGAACGCAGCTTGGTGGTCAGCGCCACGACCAGGGCTTGATAGTGATCGAAGACGGCAGCTTCCCAGCCCACCTCGTCGCCGAAGCGGATCACGCAGCTCTCGCAGCTGTAGAGCAGCTCGCCAGCACGCGTGACCTGCGTCGCGAGCCCACCGCGTGTCAGCTCTGTCAGTGCGGCTTGCAGCTGCGCCGTATCGGCGGGCACGAGCTCAGCGACCGCCGCGAGCGTCAGCGGTCCATGGCGATGCAACGCCACCAGCAGCATGCCTTCGAGCTTGCCGGATCCAGCACTCGCATCGTCGACCACCGAGCTGAGGTCGGCGGCGTGCAGCTCCGTCGAATCGTCGCTGCCAGTGACGCACACCAGACCGGACTCCGCGAGGTCCAGCAGCACCGACCGCAGGGTGGCTTCATCGTCGCGAGCGAAACGTCGTAGCAGCTCGCTGCGCAACATCGGGCCGTGCTCTTGAATGTGGCCGAGCACGGCCTCCCACAGTGATCGACCTTGCACCGTGCGACTGGCGGAGAGCCGCGCCAGCTTGCGGTGGAAGGTGCGCAACGCCATGCCAAACATGTCGGCGATCACCTTGTTGCCGAGGCCTTGTTCCCGAAGCTCCCGGACCAGGTCGGCGAATACCAGGTTGGCAACCGATGCGAGCTGGGCTCGCTGGCCGGAAGCTGTGGCCAGCGCCGCAATCAGCACGGTGGTCTGACGCACGATGGCGTGGATGAGCAGTGCAGCGTTCATGGGCGTCGAATACGATTCATAGCGGACTGACGCCTGCCACCGATAGTGCCACTTCTGACTCCAGTGACCAGCGCGGTGGCCCAGGTAGCGTGCCCGGGGCGGCGGGGAAGTCGATCGCGCGGCGGGTTGAGCACCTGCTGTGCGAAGATCCTGCTAGCCAGCCTCTGCCGCGCGCAGCTCTGGCCAAGAACGGAGCTTTTAAGCATGACCCTGCAGCCGCGCCAAGATCTCTTCTTTTCGTCCGCTGATGCTCGCTGCGCTGCGTGGTTCTATCCGCCGAGCAGCGCTTCGGCTTCGGCACCGTGCCTAGTCATGGCGCACGGCCTGGGCGCCACCCGCGAGCTCGGTCTCGACAGATTTGCGCTGCGCTTCCAGGCCGCAGGATTCAGCGTCCTGGCGTTCGACTATCGCCACTACGGCGCGAGCGAAGGCGAGCCGCGTGAACTGATGTCGGTGAGCAGGCAGCTCGACGACTGGCGCGCTGCGATCGCGTTCGCGACGACGCTGTCCGGAGTCGATCCGAAACGCATCGCAATCTGGGGCTCGTCGTTCGGCGGGGGGCATGTCCTGAAGCTGGCGAGCGAAGGGCTCGGCCTGGCGGCTGCAGTTTCCCAGGTGCCGTTCAGCAACGGCATCGCGAGCACGCTGAAGATGGCAGTGCTCCCGGCGCTCCTCATCACGCTCAATGCGCTGCTCGATCTGGTACGAGAGCTGGTCGGCTTGTCACCGCGCTACATCGCTCTCGTCGGCCGACCGGGTGAAGTCGCGATGATGAGCGCAGGTGACTGCTACCAAGGCTTCCTGCAGCTGGTGCCTGCGCACGTCGCGGCTTCAGGTTTGTGGCGGAACCGCATCGCGGCGCGTGCTGGCCTGGCCGTGCCGCTCTACATGCCCGGACGCAATGCGGCGAAGATCGCGATTCCGATTCTCTTCGCGATTGCCGAAGCCGACACGATCGCGCCGGCGTCAACGACACATGCCATCGCCAAGCGGGTGCGGCTGGCGGAAGTGAAGAGCTATCCGAACGGACACTTCGACTACTACCAAGGCGCGGGCTTCGAGCAGATGGTCACCGACGAGCTCGAGTTTCTGACGCGACACTTGCTGGGTGCTTCGGCGTGACGCGGGGAGCCTGCCTGCGCTATCACGGCAACTGAATCTGGAACCTCCTCGGACGAGAACGGCCCATATGTCCGCCACCAACGCCATGCACCCCGCAGCGAGAGCCGCCATCGGCGGACCACTCGTCGTGTTCAGTGCACAGGTGCTCGCGCTGGAGGTGCTGCTGACGCGCCTGCTCTCGTACTGCGTGCACACGCTCCTGCTCTACGCGATATTGGGTGTCGCCTTGCTGGGCTTCGGCGCCGCCGGAACGCTGGTCGCGCTGCGTCCCGACTGGCTTCATCCCGATCGCCTGCCGCGTGCACTGGCTGTCTCGGCGATCGCAACCGTCTACGCGATTGTCGGGTCGGCGGCGATCTTCCTGCGCATCACGCCGAGCCTCGGCGCTGTCGACGCGCTGTCCTTTGCCGCCGCAGCGCTGCTGATGCTTCCGTTTCTCGGAGCGGGGACGGTGATCACGCTCGCTCTCGCGGCAGCCGGAGAAGCGTTACCTCAGGCCTATGCTGCCAACTTGATCGGCTCGGGCCTCGGCTGCTTTCTGCCACAACTCTTGCTGGGACCTTCCTACGCCGAACCGGCACTCGCTCTCTTGGCTCTCTTTGCTGGACTCTCGGCTTGGCCCTGGGTCCGTGCTGCAAGCTCTTCGTGGCGCGAACCGCTGCGTCTCACCTACCTCGGTGGACTGCTCGCTGCGCTCGCGTGCTTCGTCGATCCCACTGCGCTCTTGCCCCTGCAGCCCGAGCCGGCACCGCTGGGTCAAGTGGCGATGCTGCGCGATTACACCCGTGCACATCACATCCAGATGCGACGTCGCCACGATCGATCGAGCACGGTCGGCCGGATCGAGATCTTCGACTTCGTGGACGTACCAGGCTCTGCAAACCCATACCCCTTCATGTTCTACGCCCAGGACTCGAGCGCCGGCTCCACGCTGGTGCGGTGGGATGGCCGCACCCGCTCTGCGCCGCCGTCAGCGGCGGGACGTTCCCACGTCACACGGCTCTGCACCGACACGATCTACGGCGCCGGTTACTATCGTCCGCGCCCGAAGGTGCTGGTGATCGGGCTGGGCGGTGGACCGGACTTGCTCTGCGCCGTCTACCAGGAGGCCAAGCATGTCGATGTCGTCGAGATCAATCCGCGTACGGTGGAGGCGATCCGGGGGCCGTTTTCGGCATTCCTCGGCGGTGCTCCGAGGAACCCCGCCGTGCATTTCCACGTTCGGGATGGCCGTAGCTTCGCGCACGGCGCACGAGGCAGCGGCTACGACCTGATCCAACTCAGCGGCACTGACACCAAACAGATGCTGGCGTCGGGATCACTGAGTCTGGCCGAAAATCATCTCTACACGGTGGAGGCGTTTCGCGACTACATCCTGAGCCTGCAGAGCGAAGGTATGCTCGCGATCATTCGTTTCACGGAGGCGGAGGCGCTGCGCCTGGCAAACACGGCGGTCTCGGCCTTGCGGGGCCTCGGTGCGACCGAGCCGAACTTGCAGGTAGCCGTAGTGCAGAACGGCATCCTCTTCGCCGTGCTTGTGCGCCGCAACCCTTTCCCGCCGAGCGAGGTGCGCGGGCTGCTCGCCCGTTTGTCGTCGCCGACCTTCGAGGGGCTCGAAGTCTTCTTCGCTCGCGTCGGCCAACTGCCCTTTCACGAGCCCGTCACGCTCGCGTATGCGCCCTACCTCCCTGCGGCAGGTGTCTGGAAGTTCTTCGCGCACCCGGACGCTGATGGCGGCGAAGCGTTCTGGAAGAAATATCCCTCCGACATCGAGCCGACCACGGACGACCGGCCCTTCTTCTTCGACATCTACCGGCACGACGACCTCTGGGCCTGGCTCGACAATCCACCCGCCAAGGCGCTGCGCAACACCATGCTGGCCCTCTTGCTACTGTCAGTGCTGCTCTTGCTCGTCCCGGTGCTGGCCCGGCGGCAAGCCCTGCGTGGCAGCGCCCTGCCGCTCGCGCTGCTCTACTTCGCCAGCCTGGGGCTTGCCTATCTCTTCGTCGAAGTCTGGCTCTTGCGCCGCCTCGCCATGTATCTCGGCCACGAGACGCACGGGCTCTGCGTCGTGCTCGCGTCACTCTTGGTGAGCAGCGGTATCGGCGCTGTGGTCGGCCCGCGACTGATTGCCCCGGCCCGCCTGCGCGCGCTGCTCACGGGAGGCGTCGTCGCGCTCTTGCTGACACTGACGAGCTACCACCTCGACGCGCTGATCGATGTGACCTGGGGGCTCGGTCTCGCCTGGCGCGCACTCATCGCGATTTCAGTCGTGGCTCCGACCGGCTTCTGCATGGGCTTCGCGATGCCGGCCGGACTCTCGTGGGCCCGCGCGGCGTACCCTGGTTCGCTCGCCTTCTGCCTCGGCGTCAACGGCTTCGCCTCGGTGCTCGCGACGATAGCCGTGCTACCCGTCTCGCTCTTCTTCGGCTACACCGGGGTGCTGATGGTCGGCGCCGGGCTCTATGCTTTTTCGAGTCTACTTGCGCTCGGGATGCGTGAAGAGCTGTCCAGAAATGGCTCATAGCGGCTTACGTCCTCGAAAAATCCTCGAAATACACGAGTATTCCTGCGGTTTTTCTGCGGGCGCGCTCGCTCTGCGCCGATTTCTGGACAGCTCTTGAGCCCGCGGGCTTCTGACAATCAGCCGCCGTGTCTAAACAGGAACTTGAGTTTAGGGTGGAATGAAAGGCACTGGGATGAGCACCGCATGCCCGATCTTGGGCATGCGGAAAGGCTTGATGCCTTCCGACGTCGGGATCAGGAAGAGCAGCGATGGATCTTCCAGCGGCACGTCGAAGATCGCTCGGATTACCTTGGGCTGACCTCGCAAGAGCCCCTGCACGACAATCCGCGCCCCACCGAGGTCCACGACATCCCCCACCCGGACGGGGTGTGCCGGGGTTCGATACATCTGCTCGACAGCGGTCGCGAGCATGACGAACCCGCCGATGGGCGCCAGGGTGAAGCTCTTCGAGCCATCTCGGTGCAGGACGTGCTCGGCTTGTGTCAGCGAGAGCGTCCAGCAGCTACGGGGCGCGGTCCTGCCTTGATGCAAGCGCGTGAGCGGAAGGTAGAAGCTAGTGCCGCTATCCAACCCGGTCAGCATCACGACTCGCTGTTGCGGAAGGCGTCGCTCATCGACCTGCATGCGCGCGACCGCGCTGGACACCGACGCAGCACCCGAACGTAGACCCTGGACCTCGGCAGAGGTGAGTGCTGCCGGAACGCAGAGTTGGTAGAGGCCGATAGTGCTCGCCACCGCCAGCCGCAGCAGCGCCGACACCGGCGAGGTCTTCAA
>JADGRG010000278.1 GCA_017881145.1 Sandaracinaceae bacterium
CTAAACAGGAACGCATGGAGCGCGATCCACATCGCGATCCATGCGCCTCTGTTTAGGTTCCGGGATACCGGAACACGCAGCCCGAGCTCTGTGCTCGGAGGCGTGGTTTACCAGCGCCACCCGCGGCTTGGCCGCAGCACCTCGTTCGAATGCGCTGCGAAGAACGCATCACGACCCACGCGGCGGCACTTCGACGCGGACTCGGCCACTTGCTTGGCGGTGACGAGGGCGCTGCACTGCTCGCACGTGGAGACGCTACCTTGCGCGCGATGGGTGCAGTGGACCTCGAAGCAACAACTCGCCTGTACAGCTACGGCATCGACTTCCGCTAGCCGCACGACTCTGCGGAGCGTGATGCGCTCGCCCGGCTTGTGGCCCGCCTGCCTCGGCTTGTGCATGATGTTTCGGTCATTGAACCGGTGGTCTCATCACGTCCGGGCGGCGATGGGACACCGCGCTGTCGAGGTTGAGCGGATAACCTGGTTGCTCCGGCACTCTGCCGTTGTTGTGCTCGTCGGGTCGAGGCAAGTGGAAGAGACCAGCTTGGCGCGCGTGGTGATCGGGCGGCGCAAGCGTGCGCATCGCTTCCGTCTGTAAGGCGGGGTCAATCTTGCCCATCTCGCCGACTTGGACCTGACGACCGAGTCGTTGCGCGACCTCGTTGTGCTCGACAAGGCGCAGTGTCTGGACGGCCGCGCGTGCGACCGCGTGACCTTGGGCCGAGTACCAGATGTCGTCTGGGGTCGTGTGCTGGTCTGGCAGACCCTGCTGGAATGCACCATCGTCTGCCAACGCGGCACGGTACGCAGCCTGCGTAAAGGCGCTGCAATACAGCCTCTCGGCGGACGGCTTCATCAGGACTCCCGTCACCAGCCGAACCAGGGATCGGAAGAGGCCCACGAGGTCATAGCGCGGCGCCCTTCGCTGAAGCTCGCGTGCACGCTCGACGATGCGCGCGCGGTCGAGCTTCGTGAGGTGCGGCAACCATTTCACTCCAAAGGCACTGACCCGCGCATCGTCGTAGTCGCTAACCGTGGCCTCGTAGATGCCGCCCACGCCCGATCCGATGGTTCCTGCGATCACGACCTCGACCGTCCTACGAAGCGACGACTCCCATTCCACATGACCCTCCGCATCGCGCACCGTGCAGTCGAGGATGCGCGTGCTCGGGCCGTGATAAGGCTCCGCCAGCAAGAAGCAGTGCGACCACGGGCTCGGCTCGCCCCTGTGATGCGGATCGAGAGCGAGGCATTTGCTGATGAGCACATCGAGCGGGCGCTCCAGCATCACGAACACGATCGCGCCATGTAAGGTCTGGGCGCCGTGCTCGTCGGCGAGGCGCTCGAGAAAGCTAGAAGTATGCATGGGTCTCCTCCAAATCGCGTGCGTTGACCGCATCTGCGGCGGCTTCGCTGCGTTGGAGGCTCCTCGCTACGGATGTGACGAAGAAAGCATCGTTCGTCTGGTCGCGGTGAGCTGCGCGATCAAGCGCACCGACGCACCCAAGCTCACGCCCGCGGTGCCGACCCCTGCGAGAACGTGCGCGTATCGCCAGTCTGCATGTCAGAACCGCATCGGCGTGACTCTACCCAGCAAGCGTTCGGCACTTCCGTCGAAAGCCAGGGTGCCGTTGTCGTGCAGCCCGCAAGCGTGATATCCGGGTTCGAGGTCGCGTCGAAGCGCATCGGGGGCATAGATGGTCACGAAGCCAGTCGAGGACGCAGCGGACAGCTTCGACGCACTCCTGCGCCAAGCTGCCCGCGTGACCGGTCCGCGCAGCTCTGCCGCACACCCGCCACTTTCGATCGGCGCCACGCTTTCGGGCGGTCGGCTCTCGGTGCTGCGTCGCGTCGGCGAAGGCGGCATGGGCGTCGTCTACGAGGCGTTCGACACGCAGCGAAAAGCACGCGTGGCGCTCAAGACGTTATCGCGGCTGGACGCACGCGGCATCTACCAGATGAAGAACGAGTTCCGCGCGCTTGCAGATGTCACGCATCCGAACTTGGTGCGCTTGCACGAGCTCTTCGCCGACGGCGAGCGCTGGTTCTTCACGATGGACCTGATCGATGGCGAGCGCTTCGACCGCTGGGTGCGACCGGATGGCCTGCTGCACGAAGCGCGCCTGCGGGCGGCGCTGCCGCAGCTATTGGCGGCAGTCGAGGCGATTCATGCCGCAGGCAAACTGCACCGAGACTTGAAGCCGAGCAACGTGCTGGTCGCCCCGGATGGCCGTGTCTTGGTGCTGGACTTTGGCCTGGCTGTAGACCCGGAGCCCGGAGGCGTTGGGCAGACCGTGCTGGACGAAGGCGTCAGCGGGACGCCAGCGTACATGGCACCCGAGCAAGCCGCAGGCGCACCGGCCACGACGGCGAGCGACTTCTACGCGCTGGGCGTGATGCTCTTCGAGGCACTGACGGGGAAGCTGCCGTTCGAGGGCACCGTCGGCGAGATGCTGTCGGCGAAGCAGACGCAGCCCGCGCCGCGTCTGCACGCTCCGTCGACGCAGGTGCAGACTGACCTCGCCGCTTTGTGCGACGCGCTCCTGGCTCGCGACGCAGCGGCGCGGCCGGACGCGCAG
Organism: Sandaracinaceae bacterium; assembly: GCA_017881145.1. GTDB lineage: Bacteria > Myxococcota_A > Polyangia > Polyangiales > JAFGIB01 > JADGRF01. The sequence continues at coordinate 2,579 of JADGRG010000278.1, forward strand.
GCGTTGCGCTCAACGCTGGGTGCTGCGAGCACGAGCCATGTCGCGCCGTCCACGCCTCCTACCGCGGCAGAACGCGAGATACTCTTCGGCCGCGATGCCGAGCTTGCGCAGCTACGCGCTGCCTATGACGCAACCGTGTCTGGTCAGCCTGTGGTGGTGTTCCTGTCGGGCGAGTCCGGCATGGGCAAGACAGCGCTTGTCGCGCATTTCCTCGATGAGCTGCGCGCACAGGGCCACGCCGCGGTGCTCGCTGGTCGCTGCTACGAGCGCGAGAGCGTGCCGTTCAAGGGAATCGACAGCTTGATCGACGACTTGAGTCGGCTTCTGCGCCGGCTGCCTCATGCAGAAGCTACCGCGCTCATGCCGCGCGAGGTCTACGCGCTAGCTCGCGTCTTTCCGGTGCTGGACCGCATCTACGCCGTGGCGCTCGCGCCGAAGAAAGACATCGTCGATCCGCAAGAGCTGCGCATGCGCGCATGCTCCGCGCTCTGTGGGCTTCTGGCGCGCATCCGCGACCGGCAACCGCTGGTGCTCTACATCGACGATGTGCAGTGGCTCGACCGCGACGCGGTGACGCTGCTCGGCTACGTGCTGGCGCATCACGAGCCACCGGCGATGCTGCTTGTGTTCAGCCACCGCAGCGAGGGCGCTGCCGACCACGCGCTGCTCAACGCGGTGAGGCAGCAGGTGCGAGACAACGCGCGCCTGCAGCAACGTGACCTGGCATTGGGGGCGCTGCCGCCCGCTGCAACGCGGGCGCTGGCCATGCAACTGCTCGGCGCCGAGCAAGACGCACTCGCCGACGAGCTCGCTCTTGAATCCAGTGGTAGCCCGTTTCTGCTGCGCGAGCTTTCCCGCCAGACGCTGCAGTCGACCGGGCGTGCGAGGCTCACCTTACATGAGGCTGTGCTCGCGCATGTGCAGGCACTCGCGCCGGCAGCGCGCGAGTTGCTGGAGGTCGTCGCGGTTGCCGGTCGGCCGCTCGACAAGCAGCTCGCTCTGAACGCTTCTGGCGCAAGGCACGAGCATGTCGACACGCTGCTCTCGGAGCGCCTCCTGCGTGCCAGCGGTGGCGGCCAAGAACGATGTGTTGAGTGCTACCACGACAAGGTCCGCGAGAGCGTGACGGTGGCGCTGGCTGCCGAGCGGCTGCGCGACGCGCATGCGCGGCTGCTTACGGTGCTGGGCGACCAACAAGACGCCGACGCCGAGCACTTGGCCGTGCACGCGGAAGGCGCAGGGGATCGAGCGGCCGCAGCACGCTATGCGGCACAGGCTGCGGCGGCCGCGAGCGCGTCGATGGCGTTTGAGCAGGCGGCGATGCTCTACGCGCGAGCGCTGGAGCTTGGTGAGCACGCTGATGGCGCGCGGCGCGAGCTGCAGACGAGGCTCGGTGATGCGTTGGCGAACGCCGGACGCGGGGCTGATGCTGCTCGTGCGTATCTGGATGCGGCGGTTGGCGCGGACGAGGAGCACACGCTTGAGCTCAAACATCGTGCCGCCGAGCATCTGCTCGTCAGCGGGCACATCGATGATGGGAAAGCGTTGCTTGACGAAGTGTTGCGCGTGGTCGGGTTTGCGTTGCCTCGCACTCCCCGCGCCGCGCTGATCTCGCTCGCTTGGGAGCGGACGCGCCTGGGCATCCGGGGTCTTGGGTTTGAGGAGCGAAAGGACGAGCTGCCAGAGCGAGAGCAGCGTGTGCTCAATGCGCTGTGGTCAGCAGCCCGTGGGCTGCTGACCGTCGATGCGTTTACCGGGGCGGCGCTCGCGGGCCGATACGTCAGACACGCCCTCGACTCAGGAGTGGCGCAGCATGCAGTCCGTGCGCTCTGTACGGAAGCCTATTTCGTGAGCGCAATGGCTGGGCCGGCCGCGGCACCGCGATCGGGTGCGCTGCTCGATCGCGCGGAAGCGCACGCACTTGCGTTACGCATACCCGAGACCATCGCAGTGGTTCACTTGGATCGCGGTCTGACCGCGATCATGCAGGGAGACATGGTCGGTTGCAGACCGCATCTAGGGCGTGCGATCGAAATGATGCGGGAGCGCCGCTCGGGCATTGGGTTCGCGCTTGGCGCCGCGATGTGTGCGCTGCACCTCGCAGACGTCTGGTCCGGCGGGTTTGCGCCGGCTGCCGAGGTAGCCGGTATGATCGAGGAGGCCTGGCGCCGCGGTGATATCTACGAAGCGGTGACGCTAACCGGCGCGAGCGTCTTCGGTCGTTTGGTGCAGGGGGATGTCGAGGGGGTGCGCCGTCACCTCAGGCAGGCTCGGCAGGGGTGGCGCCGACTGCACTACTACTCCATGGCCGAGGTGGTGTTGTTGTGGGGAGAGACGTGGCTCGCCAACTACACGGGTGCACCCGGGCAAGCGCTCGAGCGGCTTCAGGCAGACTGGCCCGAGATGAAAGAGGCACTGCTGCTGCACAGTCCGGGAATGCGCGCGGCCGTGCTAGACGTTCGTGGCAGCCTCGCGCTCAACGTTGCACGGCTGGGCGGCCGGGGCGCGGGAGCGCTCCGGAACCTCGCGCAACGGGACGCGCGCGCGATAACCCGTCAGGGCGCGCCGACTTCGATGCCACCCAGCTATCTGCTTCGCGCGGGGCTTGCCTACGATGCTGGAAAGATCGAGCAGGCCGTCAGCCTGCTGCGCGCCGGGATGAACGAATGCGACGAGAAGCGGGCCCTGACATTCGCCGCCGGCATGCGCCGCCGCCTCGGCCAATTACTCGGCGGTGACGAAGGCGCGGCGCTGGTAGCGCAGGCAGACGCGGCACTGCTTGCGATGGGTGCGGTGGACCTCGAAGCGACGACGCGGCTCTTCACGTACGGCGTCGAGTTTCGCTAGTGACAATGGTGCGACCGTTCACGCCTCCACTTCTCGGCGCAAGGCTCGAACACTATCACGCGCTGGTCTGCGTCCCTGCTCACCCTGCCCTGGGGCGTTCCGGCGCACAGAGTGCTCAGGCACGCATGAGCCGCACGCCTGGGAAACGCGCCCGCAGTCGATCGAGGTCTGCGACATCGGAGGTATAGACGAGGCCTCCACGCTGCGCCGCTGAGGCCATCACGATGGCGTCTACCACGGTGGCACCCGGTAGCGCGGCAATGGCCTCACCCGCCACGCGAGCAAGGCGCTCGGTCGTTGGCTCGACGTCGATCGCAGCCAGGATGTCCTGACGTCGGCGGCTTCCGCCGCGCCACCACTCGGCGATCACGACCGCTGGGACAATCACCTGCACCTGGTCGAGGTTGGCGGTGTCGAGGACCACGCGCATCCGCTTGTCACCGCGCTCGAGCGCGATCAGCGCGCCGGTATCGAAGGTCAAACACAGCACTGGTCAGCTCTTCTTCTTACGCTTCGCGGCACGCGGCCTCTGCGCTCTGACCTTGGGCGCCGTGCGCCACTCCCGCCGAACCTGGCTGCGCTCGGCATCCGTGATGTCGTCTGTGCCAAGCTCGGCGAGCAAGCGATTTCGCGCCTCCGCCTGACGCTGCCTGCGCAACGCCTCGGTGACTACGGCGGAGAGGCTCTTGATCTCGAGCTTCGCTCGCCGCCTGGCCCAGTTGAGATCCTCGACGCCCAGAGAGACGCTGACTTTTTCGGCCCTTGCCATGCAGACAATCCTACCCTGGTAGGATTTCGGTAGCAACCCGGTGGGAGGCGACGAACGAGCGACCGTCGCACGATGGCCCGATCTTTCCTGTCACATTCGGCTCGGCAGGACTCCACCTCCCGGAACCAGCCTGCAGCGGACGGCGTCGGTGCCCGCGCACCTCGCCTGCGCCACCCAGGCTGATTCTGCCCTGCTCGCGATGGGCGCCGTTGACCTTGAGGCGACGACCCGACTCTTCACTCAGCTTACGGTCGTTCTTTGCGCTGGCGACACCTTACGCTCGACCAGCTCGCCCAGCGTCTGCACTAGCTGGCTCGCCGTGAAGGGTTTTGGCAGCTGCCGATAGCGGCCCTCGGCGATGCCGCGCAGCGCCAGATCGTCGGCGACGTAGCCGGATAGGATGAGGATGGGCGCTGCAGGATGCAGCTCGCTGAAGCGCGCGAGCACTTCTCGGACGGGCGCTCCCGGCATCACGACATCGGTGCAGAGCACGTCGATCGGACCGCGGTGTGCTTCGAGCTTCGCGAGAGCTTGGCTGCCATCGCTCGCGGTGAGAACCGTGCAACCCGCTTCCACCAACACCTCTCGCACCAGCTGCAGAACGCTCGCGGAGTCCTCCGCGACCAAGACGGTGCAGCCGCGCAGATCGTTCGGCTTGCGCTCGACGGTGAGTGACTCATCCGCGGCGTCGCCCTCGGCCACGGGTAACCAGAGCGTCACGCGCGTGCCGACGCCGGGCTCGGTCCAGAGCGACACGTAACCAGCGCTCATCTCCATCGCAGTGCGTACGCTCGACAAACCAAGCCCCGTTCCGTAGCCCGCCGGCTTGGTCGTGAAGAGCGGCTCGAACGCTCGCGCGCGCGTGGCGGCGTCCATTCCGGTTCCGGTGTCCTCCAGCTCCAAGCAAGCCCAGGTTCCCGGCGGGACCGGTCCATCGATCGCGGCCACTGGCTCCTGCACCTCGACTCTGCGAGCTCGCACCGTCAAACGTCCACCGGCCGGCATGGCATCGCGAGCGTTGATGGCCAGGTTCAAGAGCGCGTGCTGTAGCTGCACTCGGTCGACGAAGAGCAGCGCGTCGTCGCCCATCTCGACCTGAACCTGGAGATCGGAAGGCAAGATGCGCGGCAGAGTTTTTCCCAGCTCCTCCATGAAGGCGCGCAGCGGGAAGCGGGCGGGCGTGGGCACGTGTTTGCGAGCCAAGAACAAGAGCTGCCGGGCCAGAGACGACGCCTGCGCCACGGCCTGGCTGATCATCTCTCGCCATGGCGCTTGCTGCGATCCATCGCCCGCAACGCGTCGACCGAGCTGCTGCGTGCACATGTCGATCACGCAGAGCGCATTGTTGAAATCATGTGCGAGACCGGCGGCGAGCCGCCCCACCGTTTCGAGCTTCTGAGCCTCCAGCGCGGCGCGCATCGCCTGCGCACGTTCGGCTTCTGCATGCTCTCGCGCCACCATCTCGCTCTGCGCACGCCGCAACGCGGTCTCCAGGTCCTCGATCACCACGGCTACCGCCACCGCGATCACGGAGAGCACCAAGAGCGCTACGCCACCAGTGCGCAACCAGACCGAAGCGAACGCGAACGACACGTCGTTCGAAGCGGGCGACGCAATCTGTCCAGAGACCATCAGGAACCCAACCAACGCGATGCCGAGCACCATGATGGCCAACACCACCCAGGTGGCGCGCTTGCCCAGCAAGAGCGCAGTCAGCATCAGCGCTACGCAGAACACCACCGCGGGGCCTGCCAGCAGACCGACTGCGGCGGAACCGCCCAGCGCAAGGCAGAGCGCGCCACTGATAGTGATGCGGGCTTGCCAGCGCCAGGCTGTTGGTCGGATGAACGCCGCCGCAAAGATCAGCGCTGCCGCGGGCACGAAGACCCAATGTGTCAGTGCGGCCAGATGCGCGGAAGGTCGCGAGAGCTCGACCAGCACGATGCCGAGGATCGCGGCCGGAGCGAGGACATAGTGCGCCCTGCGACTCAGGCGCGCGCGCCAGTCGAAGACATCCACCCCCGCGGGCACCGAACCTGCCCCCATGGGCGGCATAGTACACCAGAGTCGAGGCTGGCGTCTCCGCTATACTCGCCGCGTGCGGACCGTGCTCCACGCAGACATGGACGCGTTCTACGCATCCATCGAACAACGCGATCGTCCCGAGCTTCGGGGGAAGCCTGTGATCGTGGGGGCGACGTCGGCGCGTGGCGTGGTGGCCGCCGCATCCTACGAGGCCCGCAAGTTCGGCGTGAAGAGCGCGATGCCTGGCTTTCGCGCGCGCGAGCTCTGCCCGAATGGAGTGTTTCTTCCATCGGACATGGACAAGTACGCAAGTGTCTCAGCGCAGGTGCAAAGGGTCTTCCAGGATTTCACGCCCGTGGTCGAGCCGCTGGCGCTCGACGAAGCGTTCCTCGACATCAGCGGCACCGAAGGGCTCTTCGGAACACCGGTGCAGCTGGCAGCGCGTCTGAAGGCACGCGTCCGAGAAGCCACAGAGCTAACGGTGTCGTGCGGGATCGCGAGCTCGAAGCTGGTCGCAAAGATCGCATGCTCGCTGGGCAAACCCGACGGGCTGCGCTGGGTACGGCCAGAAGAGACGCACGCGCTGCTCGACCCACTACCGCTGCGCTGGCTTTGGGGCGTGGGGCCGGTCGCGGAGAAGGCGCTGCGCGAGGCGGGCTTCGCCACCATCGGAGACCTGGCTCGTGCGGATCTACGACGTCTACAACGCAGTGTTGGGGACCGCGCCAGCGAGCTGCAGAAGCTGGCCCGCGGCGAGGACGACCGGCCGGTGGAGTCGGAGCGCGCGCAGAAGAGCTGTGGCGAGGAGAACACCTTCGAGCGGGATGTGAGCGATCGCGACGTGGTGACGCAGGCGCTGACCAGCCACGCCGCGACAGTCGCCAGCAGGCTGCGCCACGACGGCCTCTGCGCTGGCACGATCACGCTGAAGATCAAGCTCGGGCGCGCGCGCGGCTCACGCGTTTCGCGCACGCGAGGGTTTTCACCGGATGAGCCGAGCTACCCCCTACTCACCCGCAGCCGCACCCTACCAGAGCCGACCGACGATGCCGCGGTCATTCGCCGAGTCGCGATCGATCTCTGGGATGCCGCCAAGATCAGCGAGCCCGTGCGCTTGCTCGGCGTTTCCACCAGCGGCCTGCGAGCACAGAAGCACCAGCAGCTCGAGCTCTTTGGAGCCGATCCCGACACGCGCCGCAAGCGCCTGGGGCCTGCGCTCGATGAGCTGCGCGACCGCTTCGGCGACGGCGTGATCCACCTCGCGGTGGACGAGCCGCAGAAGCTCACTCCCAGCGGAACCAAGAAGCGCACGCCGCGCAAGAGCTGAGAGAAGCGTTCCGCGCTGCCCGGAGCGCGACACTCCCGACCGCTCGTCGTTCTCGCTCCGCCTCCACGTGAGCTACTCTCGTCGCGTGCAGCCTCATCTCATGTTGGGCGTCTTCGCATTGCTTCTGAGCTCTTCACTGCCTTGCTCGGGCAAGAGTGTCCACCCGCAGTCGAGCGTCCACTGGCGACCGGCAAACTCCGCATACCTTGCTTCAGCCCGGATCGCTGAGCTGACCGAGGAACAAGATCTCTCCGGTCGGCTCGTCATACACGAGGAAGATGAAGGGCCGTTCGAGCGTGACCTGAGCGCTTGGTTTGGCTGATTGCGTGCTTCCGATCACGGCCGTCGCGGCCGCGGCTTCGGTCCCCTTCTCGTCCACCGCCACGAAGGCCTTGTGCACAACGTCGGAAACGAAGATATCTCGCAGGCCATCGAGGCCCGAGAAGTCCGCTCGAGTGGTGAATGCCTCACGCATCCCGAGCGCTTGCAGGGCAGGCTTGAGCTGAGGCGCCGCCTCGAAGCTGAACTTCGGCATCGCAAGCGTCACGGTATGCTCGGACATTCCGGAGCTGATCTGGTCAAACGAGCCTGCCAATTGCTGGACCACGA
>JADGRG010000279.1 GCA_017881145.1 Sandaracinaceae bacterium
ATGGAGCTCGACGACAAGATGTTCGAGGCCTACATGAACTTCGCGCGCATCACCATCGGCTTCCGTGGCTACCAGGACGCCAAGGTCGCGTACGAAAAAGCGCTGGCGCTGCAGCCGAAGAACTTCGAAGCCCAGATCGGTCTCGGCGTCGCGTTGCGCGGATTGGACGATAAGCCCAAGGCGCAAGAGGCCTACGAGAAGGCAATGAAGCTCGATCCGAGACGCGCGGAGCCTTACTACAATCTAGGCGTGCTCTTTCAGGACTTCATGAGCGGTTCCGCCGATGAGATGAAGAAGGCGCGCTCGTACTACCAGGACTTCCTGAGCAAGGCCGGGTCCGACAAGCGTTATGCCACCGCGATCGAAGACGTCACTCGCAAGTGCAAGGTCGAAGGCAAGAAGCGCGGGTCGCCTCGGAACAAGTGCGTCTCCGGACGCCTGCAGAACATCGAGCTCTATCTCGACACCATGAAGCAGATGGCCGAGATGGAGAAACTCCAGAAGGAGCAGGAGAAGCAAGCCGCTGCTCTCGAGGCTCAGGAGAAGGCCGACGCGTTGAAGGCAGCGCAGCAGCCAAAGCCAGCAGCGCCTGCGGAACCAGCGAAGCCGGCCGAATCAGCGCCTCAGTCCAAGGACAGCACTGCCCCAACCAAGGGAAGATCCAAGTAAGCGCTCTGTGCTTGGAACCTTTGCGGAACTCTGTTGTCTCAGTATGGTGTGTAGGATTCGTACATAAAACCAGGAATTTGAGGAATGGCTCACATGCCTCCGTTGCTGGTGTGGGTGCGCGCAGATACGCTGCGCATGGGTGCGAGTCGACGCGGGTGAAGCGGGTGAAGCGGGTGAACGCTGATAGACCAATGATTGCGGAGAAGAAGTGATGACGAAGCTCACGGTGCTCACGCTTTTGGTTGCAGGGTTGGTGGGTGTTGCGGCGCCGGCGTTCGCCGAAGGGGCGAAGGGTGCCGCTGCGGGTGGCGGTGGCGCCACGTCGTACGACTTCGAGGACGACCTGGTTCAGGGCGATCTGGTGCGTCCGGATGGCGAGAATCTGATGGTGCGTCGCCGTGGCGCGCGTGAATCGTTGATCAAGATTCGGGAGCATTTCGTTCCCGAGTTGCTGAAGTCTGTCGAGAACCTCTGAACGACGGCGGGGTAGGCCGCGTGGTCTGTGATCCGCAGCTTAGTTTTAGTTATTAGTTAGCTCGCGCAGGGGACGGTCCAACGCTGCGTTGAACCGGGTTGTGGGCAGGGGCGAATCCGACGCGTCGTCCCGTCTGATTGCATTTTGATTCCTAGTTGCTGGAGGCTGTGGTGCCGATTCCCATTACGTTTCATATCTTTCAGGGTGACCAGATCGTTCGCAGCGAGACGCTCGCGCAGGATGTGATCAAGATCGGTAAGCTGGATTCCAGCCACCTGAAGATCGATGACCAGGGCGTCTCGCGGATGCATTCGGTGATCGAGGTGTCCGGCCCGGGCGAGGTCTACATCATTGATCTCGGGTCAGCGACCGGCACCATCGTCAACGGGCAGCGCGTGAATAAGACGCGGCTTGAAACCGGGGACCAGCTCCAGTTCGGGGCGACCCGCGTGTCGATCGAGATCGGCGAAGCGATGGTGGAAGCTGCCGCACCGGTTCCACCAGTGTCGCGGCCGCCAGCGCCTGTGTCCCGGCCACCAGCGATCGCGTCGCGGCCGCCCGGAATGATGCCCGCAGCCCAGGCCCTGCCCAATCCTTTCGGCACGCCAGCCCCGGGCACGGTTCCGGCAGGTTTTGGTGCGCCTGCTCCGCTCCCGAATCCCTTCCAGACGCAGCCCGGCTACGCGGCTCCGGCTGCGCACTACGCGGCAGCGGGCGGGTACGGCGACCAGGGCGGCTACGAAGGCGGCTACGAAGGCGAGCAGGCAGGCGAGCAGGCAGGCGAGCAGGTAGGCGATGGCTCGGACGAGAACGTCGTGTACCAACTCATCCCGCAGACACCGCCGGTGAATCCGTCGGATATCGATAGCGGCGAGTCGGCTGTCGAGATCGTAATCCTCTGGGGTGAGCTCAGCATCCTGCACGTGGAGCACTTGTCTCCGCCGCGGGCTTTCTACGTCGGTGAGTCGGCCGACGCGAAGGGCAAGACCACCACCGACTTCTTGATCGGTAGTGAGAGCATCGGCACCGATCGCTTGCCCATCGTGGTCGAGTCCGGGTCGACCGTAGCGGTGGTGATCCCGCAGGGCGCGACGGGCGATATCACCGTCGGCAACCAGTGCATCTCCATCGAGGAGCTGGCCGCCCAGGGTCAGCTACAAGCGTCGAACGAGTTGGCGGGTGCGCGTCAGTATCCACTGCCGGCCGGCGCCACGGCACGGGTCTGCTATCGCGGCTTCACGTTCGTGGTGAAGCCGCTCTCGGCCGCTCGCCGCGTCGGCATCGGCGACGGACCGAAGTTCGATCTCAAGGGCTACATCTGGACGATGGCCTCGATGGCGTTCCACGCCGGCCTTCTGCTGCTCTTCTACTTCCTCCCCCCGCGTTCCTCGTCTCTTTCTCTCGACCTCCTCAACGCGGACTCGCGCTTGGTCAAGTACTTGATCGAGCCGCCCGAAGTGAAGGAGGAGGAAACCCCCGAGTGGCTTCAAGAGAACAAGGACGACGAAGGAGGCGAGGGCAAGCGTCATAAAGACGAAGAAGGCCAGATGGGGAAGAAGGACGAGAAGAAGACCAAGGACAAGTTTGCCATCGAGGGTAAAGAAAAGGACCCTAACATGGCTCGCGACGAAGCCAAGGAGCAGGCGGCGAACGCCGGCATCATCGGCATCTTGAAGGCGAGCGTCGGTTCTTGGAACTCTCCGACTTCGCCCTATGGTCGTGACACCGCGCTGGGCAGTGACCCGATGAGCGCGCTGGGCGCGTTGATGGGTGATCAGATCGGCGGCAACTTCGGCTTCGGCGGCCTCGGCTTGCGCGGCACCGGTCGCGGCGGCGGTGGCACCGGCGAGGGCACCATCGGCCTCGGTAACATCGGCACCATCGGTCACGGCGCGGGTGGCGGCAGCGGCTCGGGCTATGGCAGCGGCGCTGGCGGCTTCCATGGCCGTGACGCGAAGGTACCGCGCATCCGCAGCGGCCAGGCGGACGTGCACGGTTCGCTCTCCAAGGAAGTCATCCGGCGCATCATTGGCCGACACATCAACGAGGTTCGGTTCTGCTACGAGCAGGAGTTGAACACGCGTCCGGACTTGCAAGGCCGCATCTCGATAAAGTTCATCATCTCGCCGACGGGCGCTGTCCAGACGGCGGCGGTCGACAACTCCGACATGGGCAACGCCAAGGTCGAGCAGTGCATCGCGCAAGCGGTGCGTCGTTGGACCTTCCCCGCGCCTGAAGGCGGAGGCATCGTGGTGGTGAGCTATCCCTTCGTGCTGCAGCAGACCGGCGGGTAAACAGCGCCGTCTGAGCCGCGATACACTTCGCGATGCGCTTGGTCATCGGGTCGTGCAAGCAGGACCCGCCTGGTCATCGGGTCGTGCTTGCACGACCCGGTGGGGTGCCTGCGGTCCGTGCTCACGTACCCGTCTGTACGCTGCGCGCGGTCCTCGGCCCCGAAGGCGCCTCGCTCGTGTCTCACGGCTCATCCGCCGCCGTTTTCGTCGTTGGGATGAGGTCCGCGTGACCGGGACAAATTTAGGCTGAAAGTTCGCGAATTTACGGTTGAGCTTCAGGCCTGCTCTCCCGTACCATCCCAGGGCCACCATCCCGAGGAGCAATTCCCATGAGGCGGATTTTCGTGTTTGCGACGGGTCTGTGCACGCTCTTGGTATGTATGGCTGCTGACTGCTCGCGCGCCCGTGTCGAGTCGGTCAACAAGATGAACGACGGCGTTACCGCGGCTGTTCAGAAACGCTTCGTCGACGCGACCAAGCTTCTGGAGAGCGCTGCCGTGATCGATCCAGAGAACGACCAGGTGTTCTGGAACATGGCGCTGGTGCACATGGAGCTCCGCAGGTACGACCGCGCGCGCGATGATCTCCAGAAGGCCATCGCGCTCAACGCCAAGTCTGGCGGTTACCAGGAGAAGCTAGGTACCATCCTGATCGAGCTGAAGGACTGGCCGAATGCCAAGCAGGCGTTCGAGAAAGCCATCGCGCTCGAGCCGGAGCTCTTCAAGGCCTACTACAAGCTGGCTCAAGTCAACGAGCAGCTCGACGACCAGCAGGGCGCTCTGAAGAATTACACGAGTGCGATCGAGAAGGGGCCGCGCTTCCTCGAAGCTTACAGCGCGCTCGGTCGCCTGTATGCGGATCTCGGCTACATGGACAACTCTGTCCAGGTTCTGCAGGAGGCGCTGAAGGTGGCGCTACCCGGCACCGAGGAAGAGGCGCAGGTCCATCACTTGCTCGGCACCGTTTATCAGCAGCAGAAGAAATACGCGGACGCTGTGCGCGAGTTCAAGGCCGCGCTCGATGTCGTGCCTGGCATGCGCGACGCGCTCTTCTCGCTCGGCTGGACCTACCAGCTGCAGGGCAACAAGGACGAGGCCAAGCGCTTCTTGCAGAAGTTTGTGGATGTCGCTGGCGCAGAAGCGCCTGCACACTACGTGAAGGCTGCTCGCGACAAGATCGCCGAGATGGCGGAAGGCTTTCAGACTTCCGCTGCGAACGAGTGAGACGTTGAACGACCACATGTCACGGCCTAGCGCGTTGCCCGGGGCGCGGCGTGCGCAAGCGTGAGATACGGTCGGATTTCAGGAGGCTTCGGTGTCGGAGAACGACGGTTCCGTTTCCAGTCAGGCCGAGGAGGAAGTTCACGACGCAGAGGCCGAGCAGGGCCAAGCAAGCGCAGGGGGTGATCGGAGCGCCGAGCCGCCGCGCGAGCTCACCGACGCCGATCGGGCGAAGCTCGTCGAGCTCTCGGAATCCATCGAGAAGTTCACGGCGCAGAAGCGCTGGTCGGACGTCATAAAGGCCACGCTGCAGAAAGCCGAGTTGGTCGTCGATCACGCCGACAAGATCGCGTTCTTCGGCGAAGCCGGGCGCATGTACATCGAGCGCTCGTCGAATCAGGCGGAGGCGATCAAGTGCTTCCAGCGCGTCCTGGATCTCGACCGCAGCAACATCGAAGCCATCTCGCACCTCAAAGAGATGTACGAGAAGCGTCGCGACTGGGAGCGCCTGGTCGATGTGATGCGTGCCGAGTGCAATCTACTCGACCCGAGCGACCAGCCGCTGCGGCGCTTGGAGATTGCGCAGCTGGCCAACGAGAAGCTGCGCAAGCCGAATATCTGCATCGAGCTCTGGCGGGATGTGATCGCCGTCGATGCCGAAAACGCCGACGCGCTCAACGCTCTTGCCGGGCTCTACGAGCGCGCTCGCGAATGGGCGCCGCTCTGCGAAGTGCTCGAAAAGCAGAGTCTTTCGGTCAACGCCGATGCCGAGCTAATCGCGCTCTTGCAGAAGCTCGGCAACGTCTACGCCGAGAAGCTGCTGGACGACAACGGCGCGCTGCGCGTCTACAAGCGTCTGCTGGAGCTCGATCCCAACGATCGGCGAGCTCAAGAGCAACTCAAGAAGCGCTGGGTTGCCACCGGTGCCTGGGACGAGCTCGAGCGATTCTACTCCTCGACGGACAAGATCGACGAGCTGATCCGCACCATCGAGCGCGTGGCAGACGCGACAACGACGGAGCTCGCCGAGCGCATCTCGCTGCTCTTCCGCATCGCGCGCCTGTGGCAAGACACGAAGAGCGCACCTGATAGGGCGGCTCGTGCCTACGAGAAGGTGCTGGCGCTGGATGCGAGCAATCTCGAAGTCGCCGAGGCGCTCTCCCCAATCTACGAGCACGCCGGCGATGCCAAGAAGCTGGCTTCCGTCTACGAAGTCCGCTTGCAACACATCGTTGAGCCGGACGCACGCGTGCTTCTGCTGCGCGAGACCGGCTTGCTCTACGAAGAGAAGCTGCGAAACCCGCAGCTGGCGTTCGACCGCTTCGCAGAGGCATTCGTGCTGGACCCGAAGCAAGAAGTGTTGCGGGAAGACCTCGAACGCCTGGCTGCCAAGGTCAACGGTTGGGACAAGGTCGCTAGCGCCTACGAAACGGCCATCGAGGCAGCGACCCATCCGGACGACGCCAACGATCTGCGTTTGCACTACGGACGTATGCTAGCCGGCCAAGGGCGCGAGAAGCTGGCCATCGCGCAGTTCCGAGCGGTCTACGACGACAGGCCAGACGACCAGGCAGCCATCGCCGCGCTCGAGACTCTCTATCGCGACACCGCGGACTACCAGGCTCTGCTCGGCGTGCTGCAACGTCGCTCGGAGCTGGAGAGCGACGTCACGGCGCGCAAGCAACTCGCGTACGACATCGCGCGCTTGTGGCAGGGCCATCTGAGCAACGCCGCTCAGGCGATCGAGGCCTACAAGAATATCCCGATCGAGTTTGGTGAGATGGAGGTCGAAGCCTATTCGGCGCTCGACGGCCTCTACGAGCAAGAAGGGCGCTGGGACGACCTTGCGCAGACGCTCGAGCACCGCATCGACATCGGTCCCGAGTCACATGAAGAGTTGGCTGCGCTCAAGTTCCGGCTCGCGCGTGCTCTGCACGAGCACCTGCAGGACAAGGCGCGCGCGATCGAACTGTACCGCGAAGTGCTGACGTTGATGCCCGAGCACGAGGGCGGGCTGAGTGCACTCGAAACGCTGCTCGACGATGCGGAGTTGGGCGGTCAAGCAGCAGCGATTCTGTGCGAGCTCTACGAATTGCGCGGCGACTATGCGCGCCTGGTTCATGCGCTCGAGGTGTCACTCAAGTTTACGAGCGACCCCGAGGAACGCCTCGGTCTGATCACGAAGGCGGGAGAAGTGCGTGCGGCACAGCTGCAGGACGGCCCCGGAGCGCTGGCAGCCTATACCCGAGCCTTCGAAGAAGCCCCGGACAATCCCGGGATCATCGCGCGCTTCGAGGGGTTGGCCAAGGAACAGAAGCGCCTCGGCGAGATGGTACGCGCGGTCGAGGCCCGTGCGCAGAAGCTGCAGGACGCAGCGTTGGTCCGGCAGCTGCTGATCAAGGCGGCCCAGCTGCACGACACGGAGTTGGGTGACGTCGAGGCGGCTGTCGCTGCTTACATGAAGGCGCTGGAGCGCGACGAGAGTGACGCTGAGATCCTTGGCGCGCTGGAAGACCTCTACCGTCGCACTGAGCACTGGCGCGACCTCTTGGACATCCTGCGCAGGAGGGTGGGGATCTCGTCCGATCCGTCGGAGCAGGAGCACCTGCTCGCGCAGATGGCGTTCATCCACGACGAAATGCTGAGCGAGCCGGACGCAGCCATCCGTGTCTACGCCGAGATCCTGGAGCTGGACCCGACGAGTCAGACGGCACTGACGGCGCTCGACTCGCTCTATGAGCGCCAGAGCATGTGGAGTGAGTTGGCCGACAACGTCGGCAGGCAGCTCTCACTCGTGCAGGATGGCGCGCAGCAGGTTGCGTTGATGTTGAAGCTCGGGCTCTTGCGCGAGACGCGCATGAACGCCCCGGAAGCGGCCATCGACATCTATCGCGAGGTGATCGAACGCGATTCTGGCGACAGCGAAGCCATCACGGCACTGGAGCGCCTGCTCGCGCACCCCGAATACCAGAGTCAGATCGCCGAGATTCTCGAGCCGCTTTATCGTGACAGGACCGAATACCAGAAGCTCATCGGCATCCACGATATCCAGGTCAGGAACAGCACCTCGACGGACCAGCGCGTCGAGCTCTTGCACCGCATGGCCGAGCTCTACGAGGTTGCACTCGAGGACCTAGACAACGCTTTCCGTACCTTCGCGCGCGCACTGGCCGAAGATCCGAGCAATGCCAGCACCCGCGAGCAGCTGGATCGTATCGCCGCCACCGCCGGATCCTTCCAGGCACTGGCACAGGTCTACGAAGCGCAGGTGCAGGGCATCGAGGAGCCGAGCCTGCTCGTGTCGCTGCATTCCAAGGCAGCTCAGATCCGCGAGGAACACGTCGGTGACACCGAAGGTGCCATCTCGCATTACACGCGTGTGCTCGAGATCGATGAGAGCAACCTCGATGCCGTGACGGCGCTGGAGCGGCTCTATCAAATCGCTGCGCGCTACGACGACCTCGCCAAGATCTACCTCAGGAAGGCGAGCTTGCTCACCGTCCCGGACGAGCAGAAGGACTACCTCTTCCGCGCAGGCGCGATCTACGAGGAGGTGCTCGATCAACCGGAAGCAGCGATCGAGGTCTACCGGCGCGTGCTGCACGTCGAAGCCGATGACCTCGGCGCGCTCGACAAGCTAATCACTCTGCACCTGCGGCTCTCGCAGTGGGCGAAGTTGCTCGAGGTCTACGGTCAGAAGGCAGATGTCGTCTCTGATCCGGATGAGAAGAAGGGCCTCTATCTACAGATCGGCGCTGTGTTCGAGCGTGAGCTTGGTCAGAGCGAGAAGGCCATCGAGACCTATCAGCGGGTGCTCGAGCTCGACCCGGATGACCAGGCTGCACTGGGCCGCCTCGACGCCCTCTTTCGGGCAGCAGGCAAGGCCGATGAGTTGCTCTCCGTGTTGGAGCGTGAGGTCGAGCTGGCCGGAGATCCGGCATTGGCCATCGACTATCGCTACCGGATTGGCGAGCTCTACGAGCAGAGCCTTGGTGACGCATTCCGTGCGGTCGAGGTCTACCGCGAGATCCTGGACCTCGTCCCGGACCACGCAGCAACCCTGGTGGCGCTCGAACGCATGATCGACAATGGCCAGGAGCCAGTTGCCGCTGCGAACGTGCTCGAACCGATCTACCGCGCTGCCGTGGATTCTGCGCGGCTCGTCCGCGTGATCGAAGTCCTGATCGCACACGACGAGGATCCAATCCGCAAGGTCGAGCTCCTGCACCAGGTGGCTGAGATCTACGAAGTACATCTGGAGCAGTCGCGCCAGGCGTTCGATGCCTTTGCGCGAGCCTTTTCTCTCGATTGCCAGAACGAGGCGACGATCTCCGCGCTCGACCGGCTGGCTGAGCGCTTGCCGGCGTGGTTGGACGTTGCGGCGCTCTACGATCGAGAGATCGCACGGCTTCGCGAGGAAACCCCGGATGCGGCGATCGAGCTTGCCCTGCGTCTCGCACAGATTTTCGAAGTGCGGCTCGGCGATATCCCGTCAGCTATCGCGCGCTATCGGATCGTGTTCGAAACCGATCCAGGCCACGTTCAGGCGATCGAAGCTCTCGACCGCCTCTACGAGGCTAGCGAGACCTGGGCGCAGCTCGCGGAGATCCTGGAACGCAAGGTGGAGGTCGCGAGCAGTCCGGACGAGATTCTCGCCATCCACTTCAGACTCGGCCAGCTTCAGCAGCATCGGCTTGGCAACCTGGAGCGCGCCGTGGATCGCTACCGCGAGATCCTCGCGGCTGCGCCCGAGCACGTCGAAGCGCTGCATGCGCTCGAAGGACTCTTCACGCAGGGGGTGTTGCCAGCCGTCATCGGCGAAATCCTGGAGCCGCTCTATCGCATGCAGGAGGCGTGGGATCGCCTGATCGGCGTGCACGAGGCTGGGTTGCGGTCGCAGGCGGATCGTGACGAGCGCGTGTTGATGATGCATCGCATCGCCGAGATCGCAGAGGAGCGCGCAGGGGATCCTGCGGTGGCCTTCGTTTGGATGCAGCGAGCGTTGATGGAGGATGCGCGCAACGAGCGCTCCCTGTCGGAAGTCGAGCGGCTGGCGGCGGGCGTCGATGGTTGGTCGGTGCTGGCAAACACGTACGCCGGCATCACGGAAACGCACGCCAACGCCGAGGTGCGCGTGGCGACCGGCAAGCGCCTGGCTCGCGTCTACGAGGAAGAGCTCGTCGACGTGGCACGCGCCGAGCAAACCTATCGCTACATTCTGGCCCTCGACGATCACGATGACGACGTGCTGGTTGCGCTCGACCGCATCTACACGGACAACGGCGCGGGCGAGGCACTTTCGCAGATCCTGAAGAAGCGGATCGCTGCCGCGCAGGATGAGCGCGATCAGGTCGAGCTTGCGCATCGCTTGGGCAACGTGCTCTGGAACGACTGCCATCGCACGGAAGAGGCCGTCG
>JADGRG010000280.1 GCA_017881145.1 Sandaracinaceae bacterium
CACTCCTGCGCGGGCTGGGCGAGCACGCCGTAGCCATCTACAGCGCAGACAGCGAGGTCTTGCGTGCGCGCAAGAGCAGCTTCGGTGGGCACCGCAGCATCACGTTCGGAGAAAACGAAAGTGCGGAGGTTCGGTTGGTTCGGCACGCGCAGAGCGAAGCCCTGACGACGCACGCCAGCTACCGCATCGCGGAGCGCTCTGCACCCTTCGACTTGGAGTTGGGGCTCTGTGGTGTGGGTCCGGCGCTCGATGCGGGTGCTGCCCTGGCGGTGGTGCTGGCACTGCATTCGCAGAGCGAGCTGCCGGCGGCAGCCAGAGGTTTGCGAGCGCTTGGGCCCTTGCCGGGGCGGCTCTTCCCGCGCGAGCGGCGAGGTGGCGTGCTGGTGATCGACGACACCTACAACGCAAATCCCGCGTCCATGCACGCTTCACTGCGCACGCTGACGGAGCTGGCGCAGGTGCGTAAGGGTCGCGCGCTGGCTGCCCTTGGCGACATGGCCGAGCTCGGGGAGCACTCGCAGCGCGAGCACGAGTTGCTGGGAAGAACGGCCGTGGAGCTCGGGCTCACGGGCATCGCTTTCTGCGGTCGCGAGATGGCGCATGCGGAGCGGGCCGCGCGCGAGCAAGCGCAGCTCACGGCGGCAGCGCACGCACCCCGGATCGAGCACTTCGTCGAGCCATTGGCCTGCGTGGCGTGGCTCGAAGGCCTGCTTCGCGCGGGCGTGCATGATGCCGTGTTGATCAAGGGCTCGCGCTCGATGGCGATGGAGCGTGTGGTCCAAGCTCTGTGCACGGAGCAAGGAGGGGATCGATGATCTACTACCTCCTCTATCCCTTGCACGTGCATCCTGCGCTCTCGTTTCTCAACGTGTTGCGCTACGTGCCCTTCCGCACGCTGGCCGCGACCATGACGGCGATGCTCCTCACCTTCGGGATCTACCCGTGGTTCATCCGCACCCTGCAGTCCAAGCAGATCGGCCAAATCGTCCGCAAAGACGGGCCGGCCAGCCACTTCAGCAAAGCAGGCACTCCCACCATGGGTGGCTCGCTCATCTTGCTCGCGATGATTGGAGCGACGGTGCTCTGGGCCGACCCGCACAACACCATGCTCTGGCTGGTGTCGGCGGTGACCGTGCTCTACGGCGCGATTGGCTACATCGATGACGCGGCCAAGATTCGCAAGCAGCACAGCGGCGGACTGCCCGGCCGCTACAAGCTGCTCTTGCAGTTTGCCATCGCGCTCGGCGTGTGCGGCTATCTCTTCTACGGCAAGACCGGCCTGCCCGCTGACTGGCAGGTGTTGCGCGAGCGCGTCGCGGTGCCTTTCCTGGCCTTCGAGAAGCATCCGATCTCGATCCCGAGCTGGGCTTACGTGCTGGCTGCGGCGTTCGTCATCGTCGGCACTTCCAACGCGGTCAACCTAACCGACGGGCTGGATGGCCTGGCGATCGGTCCGGTGATGATCAACGCGGGCACCTACCTGGTGCTCGCCTACTTGGCTGGGCTCACGCTCTTCGGGCGCGACATCGCTCGCTACCTCGACATTCCTTCCATCGCGAGCGCCGGTGAGCTGTCCATCTACTGCGGCGCCATGATCGGCGCTGGCGTGGGCTTCCTTTGGTACAACACCTATCCCGCGCAGGTGTTCATGGGCGACGTCGGCTCGCTGGCGCTCGGTGGGGGCCTCGGCGCGCTGGCGGTGGTCACCAAGAACGAGCTGCTCTCAATCTTGCTGGGCGGCATCTTCGTGACCGAGGCCGTGAGCGTCATTGGTCAGGTCTTCGCGTTCAAGGTGTTCGGCAAGCGCATCCTCCTGATGGCACCCATCCATCACCACTTCGAGAAGTTGGGTTGGGCGGAACCGAAGGTGATCGTCCGCTTCTGGATCATCTCCATCATGCTCGCCATCGCGAGCCTCTCCACGCTGAAGCTGAGGTAGCTGGTGGAGTGCAAGGGCAAACGCTTTTTGGTGGTGGGACTCGGCAAGAGCGGAATCGCGGCGATCCGCTTATTGGTCGCGCGCGGCGCACACGTGATCGCAAACGACTTGCGCACAGCAGGCGAGCTTGGCGAAGTGGTGGGGAGTGCCAAGGGTGCCGGCGCGGAGCTGGCTCTGGGCGCTCACGATCCCGCGCTCTTCACTTCGGTCGACTGCATCGTGCTCTCGCCCGGCGTTCCTTCGATGCCGGCGCTGCTGGCTGCAGAAGAAGCCGGCGTGCCCATCGTCAGTGAAGTGGAGCTTGCGAGCTGGTTCATCGACGCGTGCGTGATCGGCATCACGGGCACCAACGGCAAGAGCACGGTCACCACCTTGGTCGGTGAAATGTGCAAGCGTGCAGGAAGGCCCACCTTCGTGGGCGGCAACCTCGGCACGCCCTTCGTCGACGTGGTCGGCACGGACGCAGCCAAGAGCAACGGCTACGTGGTGGTCGAGCTTTCGAGCTATCAGCTAGAGCGCGTCGAGCGCCTGCACTTGCACGTTGCAGCACTGCTGAACGTGACCGAGGACCATCTCGATCGTTATCCGAGCTTCGATGCTTACGCGCAGGCCAAGGCCAACGTGTTTCGCTGCCAGCGCGCCGGCGATGCTGCCATCGTCCCGGATGGTGATCCGATCTGCATCGCGCTCGCCTCGCGCGGCCCCGCCGCGGTGCACCTCTTCGGCGGTGAGCGCGGGACGGTGCGCGTGGAGCGTGGCGTAATCGTGGACACGGCCACGGGACCACTCTTGCCGGTGGCGGAGCTGCGCATCAAGGGTGCGCACAACATCAGCAACGCTTGCGCAGCGGCGCTCTGCGCGCGTCTTTCAGGTGTCGCACCGGAGCACATCGCCGAGGTGCTGCGCTCCTTCTCGGGGCTTCCGCACCGCATGGTGCACGTCGCCGACGTGGCAGCGGTCGCCTACTACGACGATTCCAAAGCCACCAACGTTGGAGCCACGGTCGCAGCGCTCGAGGGTCTCGCACCGAGCGTCGAGCGCATCGTGCTGATCGCGGGCGGCAAAGACAAAGGTGGTGACTACGCGCCCATGCGCGAGCGCTTGCGGCACTGCGC
>JADGRG010000030.1 GCA_017881145.1 Sandaracinaceae bacterium
GCCGCGCTGACCTGACACCTCCGGCGACCCACTGTCGGCATGCTTGACGGCCCGACCGCGGCGCATACCTACCAGTTGCAGCTAGCTTGGCACTTGGGCAGAGACGCGAGCTGGGTTATCGGCTAGCGTCCCGCTTGCGACGACTGGCGCTGGCGACTAATCAGTAGCCGGCAGCAGCGTCAGGGAGAATGCTCGTGAACGACATCAAGAACATCCTGTGCCCGATCGATTTCTCTGAATGCTCGGGTCATGCGCTCGACTACGCGATCGATCTCGCGAAGTCGCTCAAAGCGAATCTCTACCTCTTGCACGTCTACCAGGATCCGCTCGCATCCATTCCCTTCGCACGCCCGAATACCGCCGGTGCACCCACCGCTCCGATCGACGTCGTCGAGGAAGCCCGCCACAAGCGCAAGGCCGAGATCGAGCGCCTGCGCAAAATGAGCGCCGATCACGGAGTGAGCACGCGCGTCGCTGAGATCGAAGGTGTGCCCGCACAGACCATCGCTGCAACGGCCAAGGACGACAACGCCGACCTCATCGTGATGGGCACCCATGGCCGCACCGGCTTGGCCCACGCCATGGTCGGCAGCGTCGCCGAACGCGTAGTCCGTAACGCCCACTGCCCAGTGCTGACTGTCCCGGGCAAGCGGCGCTGAGCTCTCAAGAACGCTCTCTTACCCCAACGTTTGCTGCTGCGCCGCAGAGCCTTGCCGCTGCGGCGCCGCAGCTACTCTGGGTCGCCCTTCGCGTGCATGCCCCATTCCTTGAGGCGGTACTGAACCTTCCGACGGCTAATGCCGAGCATCTCGGCGGCGGCCTGAGTGGAACCGCCTGCGACTTCCAGCGCCTGGAGAATCGCCGCACGCTCTAGCTCGGCCAGCGTGACACCGGGCACCATCACGTTCAGGCTCTCCGCCTCGGACGAGCTGGTGAGCGCCGGCAGATGCCCGACGTCGATCGAATCGCCGGTCGCGAGCACCACCGCTCGCTCCATGGCGTTCTCCAGCTCGCGCACGTTGCCGGGCCACGGATACATGAGAAGCGCTCGAATGGCCGCATCCGAGAGGTCCTTCTGTGTCAGTCCGTTTTCCCGAGCATGCTTCTCCATGAAGTGTTGCGCCAAGAGCGTGATGTCGCTCTTGCGAGCTCGCAGCGGCGGCACATCGAGCTGCACCACGTTCAGCCGGTAGAAGAGGTCTTCGCGGAAACGACCCTCTTTCACCAGGCCCGTTAGGTCACGGTTGGTGGCAGCCACGATGCGTACGTCCACGTGTACCACTTCGTTGCCCCCTACCCGCTCGAACTCACGTTCTTGCAGGAAGCGCAGCAGCTTGACCTGCAGCGCCATGGGGATTTCGCTGACCTCGTCGAGCAAGAGCGTGCCGCCGTCGGCCTGCTCGAAGCGCCCTTGCCGGCGCGCGACCGCGCCAGTGAACGCTCCCTTCTCGTGCCCGAAGAGCTCCGACTCTAGCAACGATTCGGCGAGCGACGCGCAGTTGAGCCGCACGAAGGGGCCCGCTTTGCGGGGCGAGTTGTGGTGGATCGCTGCGGCGATCAGTTCCTTGCCCGTACCGGTTTCGCCGTGGATCAGCACGGTGGTACGGCTGCGCGCAACTTGTGCGACGAGCTTGCCCAGCCGCTGCATCGATGGATGATCGCCGACGATGTTGTCGAGCGAGAGCTTGTTGTCGAGCGCCTTGCGAAGCTGAGCGGTTTCGGCCGAGAGCCGGGCCTTCTCCATGGCGCGCTCGACGAGCGCCGTGAGCGCGTTCATGTCGAGGGGTTTGGTGAGGTAGTTCTCGGCTCCTGACTTGATGGCCTCAACCGCCGTGTCGATGGACCCAAACGCCGTCATGACCAGGAAGGCAGCGTGCGGGACGATGTTGCGGCCACGCTTGACCAGCGACACGCCATCCAGCACCGGCATCTTCAAGTCTGTGAGCACCACCTCGGGCTCGAAATCGCCCATCACGCCAAGCGCTTTGTATCCATCCGAAGCGGTGGCGGTCGTGTAGCCCTCGTCGGTTAGCAGCTCGGCCAGCGCCTCACGCGCGTTGGCCTCGTCGTCGACGATCAGAACACGACCTTTGCTTCCCGCACTCATGGTCACCTTGGGCAAACGCGCAATCTACCAAGGTGACCCTTGGGTCGCCAGCCCAAGAGCGATCTCTCACGCAACGGATGCGAGGATGGAGTGGCGCATCTTCGCTTGCGCCTGGTGCTCGAGCTGGCGCACACGCTCGCGAGAGAGCCCCAGGTCGCGCCCGATGGAGGCCAACGAGCTCATCTTCTCGGTCAGGTAGCGAGCTTTGACGATCTCGCGCTCGCGCTGGCTGAGCATGCTGAGGGCTTGCTCGATGGCATCCACCGACCACTGCTGCTCTTCGATGTCGGCCACCAGCGCCTCCGGCGAAGGACAGGGGCAGGCCACGTCGACGGCTCTGCCCTCAGCGTCGACGCCACACGGCACGTCCCGAGCGGAAAGCGCAGCTTCCATCTCTTCGACGTCGCGCACGCCGACGCCGAGCGCCAGTGCCACGGCGTGAGCATCCGGAGCTGACCCACTGGCCTGAGCCATCTCGCGCTGCGTGCGACGCAGATTCGCCAAGAGCTTGCGCCCGTGCCGCGACGACGGCGTGCGCACGATGCGTCGGTTGGAGATCGTGTAGCGGCGCATGAACGCGCGAATCCACCATGCACCGTAGGCGGCGAGCCGCACACCCCGGTCTGGCTCGAAACGCCGCGCGGCTTCGCACAAGCCCACGAGACCTTCGCTCACCAGCTCATCCAGCGGCAAGCCATACGCGCCGAACTCGTGCGCGATGGTCAGCACGAGGCGCAGATGCGCGCGCAGCAGTGCTTCGAACGCGGCGTTCGAACCGCTCTGCGCTTGGTGCGCGAGCGCCAATTCTTCCTCTGCGCTCAGCACGGGGGCGCGCTTCGCGGCCTCCAGCAGCGCGCCCGTCCCAAGGGGGCTGTGATGACGTTTTTCCACGGCTGTCCTCCTCTCCTCGCAGAGGCACAGAAGCACAGCGCGTGCCAGACGCTTGCCAAGCGTGCCGCCCACTCGTGGGAAGAGGTCGCCAAACGCAAAGCGGTGCGTAATTACGAGAAGAGACGATGCTGCTCGGGTGGCACGACCCGATCGCCAGCGCTTGGTCGAGGGAGGGAAGTCATGTCGGTGCGCCTAATCTGCGTGAGGGTCCGGCGCTCGGTGCAGAATCTGCGTCAAACGGCGGCTGCGCGGTCGTGCTGCGGATCGCACGCCCTATTTCTGAAAGCCCGTGGCAAGGAGCAAGCAAGATGACAAGCACGAAGAAGAATCCGCCACAGGGAAGCGGCACCAGCAACTACGTGATCTTGGCGGCGCTCTCCTTCGACGAGACCGGGGACTGGGCATTGCGGGAGGCAGCGCGCATCGCCGACGGCGACGGCCACACCGAGTTGCACGTGGTGCACGTGGTGCTGGAGGATGGGCCAGCCGATTCCAGCGGCGAGTTGCTCTCGCTCGATAAGCGTCTGAGCCGGGCGCCCGACGAAATCAAGAAGCGCGTCGAGGAAGCCTGGCGACGCACCCCACGCAAGGTCATCGGGCATCTGCGCGCGGGCACGCCAGCCAAGTCGATCCTGCAGACCGCGGTCGACATCGACGCCGACATCATCGTCGTGGGCAGTCACCAGCGCGGCGGCATCGAGAAGTTGATCCTGGGCTCGGTCGCGGAGCGCGTCTTGCGCGATGCACACTGCCCGGTGCTGGTGGCGCTTCCCAAAGACTATCGGGGCAAGAGCAAGTCACAGAGCATCGAGCCGCCATGCCCGGCCTGCGTCACGGCGCGGCGCGAGAGCAACAAGGAGCAGTTCTGGTGCGAACGCCACTCACGCGCCTACGGACAACCTCACATCTACGAACCGTCGGACCGAGCACCCAACTCGGTGATGCCCACGCACTAACGCGGACGGGAGGCCTCCGTTGCGGCCGTCCTCCACGACCAAGAGTGATCCCCGATGCGTGCACCCGACCAGAGTGAAGACAGACCGAGCTTGCGAATCACTTTCCGGCGCGTCCACTCCGAACAGGTCGGGGAGCAGAAGGCGCTGGTAGCGTTCTGTCCACGTCGCTTGGCGACGGTTCCGCTTGCCGAGTGCCGCAAGTGTGAGCAGTGCAAGGGTCTGTGCATCGATCCCAGCGATCGCGAGACATTTCTGCGCTGCGCATGGGACGACGTTTCTCCACGGCCACCTGACGAGCTCGCCCCAACTCCGGAGGGTGCAACCACCGCCAGCGCCCGCGCGACGCCACTCTGCGCTGTGATGTCGACGCCGGTGCGCTGCGCCACAGCCGACATGAGTCTGCAAACGCTGACCGAGCTCTTGCTCTCGGCCAGGATCTCTGCCGTGCCGGTGGTGAATGGCGACGGCAAGCCCGTGGGCATCGTCAGCAAAACCGATGTGCTGCGCCACCACCACGAGGATGGCGAGCTCGCGGTGGTGGAAGCCACACCCATCGACGAAGCCGAGGGCTACTCCATCGAGCTCGGCCCGGGCTTCCACGCCGAACGCATGGCGGACGCGAAAGTCGCCGACGTGATGACCCACATGGTCTTCTGTCTCGATCGGCACACCTCGATCAGCCAAGCGGCTGCGCTGATGGCGTACGAGGGCGTGCATCGGCTCCTGGTGACTGGCGACGCAGGCATCGCAGTGGGGATCGTCTCGTCGCTGGACGTGCTGCGCTGGCTCGCACGAGTGGACGGCTACGTGATTCCAGACCTGACGCGCACCGAAGTCGACTGAGGGGGAAGCATGACTGCATCGATGAGATCACCTGCACTGAACCGACACGCACTCGACGCCGACGTCCCCGTCAGCTCTTGGATGACACCTTCACCGCATTGCATCGCGATGCACCAGAACCTCGCCTACGCGCAGAAGCGCATGGCCGAGATCGGCGTGCGGCACCTGCCGGTGCTGGATGGCGGCCAACTGGTCGGCGTGATCAGCGATCGCGATCTCGGGTTGCTCGGGGCGTTGGCGCCAGAACGCCTCGATTCGATGCGCGTCGAAGAGGCGATGTCGGCCGTGCCCTATTGCGTGCCACCCGAGACTCCGATGCGCCAGGTGGCGCGGCACATGGCGACGCGCAAAGTCGGCTCAGCCATCGTCGTGGATCACGGCAAAGTGCTCGGGGTCTTCACCACGACCGACGCGCTCTCTGCGCTTGGCAAACTGCTAGGAGCCACCAGCTCCGACCCCTCACCTCAGAGTGAAGAGCTACGGGTCGTAGTCTCTAACGACAAAACCTGACGATCGCGCAACCCGATCGCGCAACCCGATCGCGCAAGAGGAAGCCATGCCGAAGATCACCAAGATTCTCTGTCCCGTGGATTTCTCGGAAGGTTCGGACCGCGCGCTCGATTACGCGGTCAGCCTCGCGAAGCAACTCGGCGCGGACGTGTGGATGACTCACGTCTACGAATTGCCGCTCTACTCGGTGCCGAGCGGCGTCGCCTACGCTGCCGGCCAGCCGGGAGAGCTCTTCGACTTCGTGAGAGGCGTGAAAGAACGCATCCAGACCAAGCTCGACGAGCTCAAAGCGAAGTTCCAAAGTGCCGGGCCGGCCCTGCACACGCGCCTGGTCGAGGGCGCACCGGCTGGCAGCATCGTCGATCTAGCCGACGAGATGTCCGCCGACCTGATCGTGCTCGGAACGCACGGACGCACGGGTCTGCCACACCTGCTCATGGGCAGCGTCGCCGAACGCGTGGCCCGCACCTCGCGCTGCCCGGTGCTCGTCGTCCCAATCGCCCGTTGACCGTGCTTTCCGCCTACGCAGCGTGCCCTGCACTGCAGTCCGCCGCCGTCAGAGGCGCTGTTGGTAGTGGTAGGGGATCATCACCATCTGCGAGAGCACCTGCGCCACATCGCGCTCGTCGTAGAGCGGCTCGGTCGGCTCGACCCCGGGCACACCGCGCTCGACCAAGCGGTTCACATAGCGCGCGTCTTGCTCCTGGATCATCGCCGCGTCGGCCAGCATCACCGCACAGAGATCACGCGTGGCCGGCGTGGCGTAGATCGGGCCGCGGTAGCCGCGCTTCACGAGCAAGGGCAGCGCGCCGGAGTGATCGATGTGCGCGTGCGAGAGCACCACCACGTCGATGCGCGTCGGCGACATCGGGCGTTCACGATTGCGTTCGACGGACTCGCGGCGCCGGCCTTGGAAGAGACCACAGTCGAGCAAGATGCGCGCTCCACACGCGTGCAAGAGGTGCATGGAGCCCGTGACTTCGCGGGCCGCGCCGATGAATTCGATCTCCATATCGAGCAGCGAGTAGCCGATGATACGGGTGCAACGCAACTCACTGGGGCGTCGCGTTGCAGCCTGGACCAGCAGGCGCGCACACGGGCTGCGTAGGTGTGCAGGTAGCGGCGAAGGGCGGCGCCCGGAGCAGACCTCCCGCGCAAACGAAGCTCTAGGGAGCCATCAGCCTTGATGTTGTGATAGAAGAAATTTACCGTTTAGATGAAACCACGAACGTGGTGGATCCGGCCTGGGCAGTGATTTCTTCGCAGGCTCTGGCGGACCGAGGGGCGCCCGGCGCCGTTGACAAGGAGACTTGGCATGTTGCGCGCTTCTTACTCTTGGTGGTCGGCACTGTGGCTCGTGACGGCGCTCTCGCTCACGACAGCGGCCCACGCCCAGCCAGCCCCGGCCAACGAAAACTTCCAGCGTGGCCTCAATGCACTGCAAGCCGGTCATGACCAAGAAGCGGCAGATGCGTTCGAGGCCGCCTACCGGGTCGAGCCCAATCCACTCTGCCTGCTCAACCTCGGGATCGCTTACACCAACCTAGGAAGGCTCAACAACGCGCTGGACGCCTTGGAAGCCTTTACGCGCTACGCGGACCCCGCCCGTGATGCGCAGAACATCCAGGCGGTGCGAGGGGAGATCGATCGCCTGCACAACGCGAACGGCGTGATCGTAGCGCAGATCACGCCGCCATCCGCTGCCATCCAACTCGACGGCCAGCCGGTGACGCCGCGCAACGGTGAGCTGGTGGTCGCGCCCGGCAACCGACGCTTCGTGGTCTTCGCCCAGGGCTATGCCACCTACGACCAGGTGCTCGCTGTGCCGGTGGGTCGCTTCACACTGGCGGTAGCGCTGCAGCCGCTACCGCCTGCTCCACCCGCCATGATGCCGCCGATGGCTGCAGCAGCACCGGTCGCTAGCGCGCCGCCACCAGCTGCGACCCAGGCACCCATGACCGCGGCGCCCGC
>JADGRG010000281.1 GCA_017881145.1 Sandaracinaceae bacterium
GGATGCGAATCGGGTCTTCGCGAAAACGCACGTCTGGCTCACCGATGGTCCGCACCACGCCGGCACGCAGGTCGGCGACGCCACCCACGTAGTCGATGACTTCGTCGCGCTCCAGATCGTAGAAGAGCCCATTGATGGTGAAGTCGCGACGGATGGCGTCTTCGTGCGGATCGCCGAAGGTGTTGTCCTGGCGGATCAAGAGGTCGGCGTCGTCGCCGCGATCGGGCGGCGCCCCGGAGTCGCGCGCCTCACCTTCCCCGCGCTCGTCGAGGTCGTCGGTCTCGTCGCGTTCTTCGCGGCGTTCTTCGCGCGTGTCTTTCGGGTCGCGTCGGAAAGTGGCGACCTCGATGATCTTGCCGCCCGCAAACAGGATGTGCGCCAGGCGAAAGCGCCGACCGATCACCCGACAGTTGCGGAAGAGGCGTCGCACCTCGCTCGGCGTGGCGCTGGTGGCGATGTCGAAGTCCTTGGGCGCTCGCGCCAGCAGGAGGTCTCGGACGCCGCCGCCGACCAGGTAGGCTTCGTGGCCGCTCGCCGTGAGTCGCCTGAGCACCTTGACCGCGTCGGGATCGATGCGCTCCGAGACCAGGATGCCGGGGTAAATCTCGGGCGTGGGGGTTCCCGCCGCCGCAACGCGGGGAGCAGTGTCGCTCGCCGCCGATTCGAGTTTTCGTGAAGGAGATTCCATGGAAGGTCTGCGCACTCGTCGACCAGCGTCGCGGGTGCCCTATCTCGGGCCGGGTCTTGGCAGATCGCGCAGACCGAGCACCATCGCCCCAGATCGAAGACCGCCCCCTGGGAGCGATCGTGAAATCGAGCCGTGGTCTAGCTTCGGCTCGCGGGAAGGCCCGTCCGTGATACTGGACAGACGCGCGTAACTGATTACCAAGATGGCGGCCCGACTGCAATCGGAAGGCTCGTGAACCCAGAAGACCCACCCCTCGAGGCTTGCGCCGGACAGGTGCTTTTGGCCGGTTTCCCCGCGGGCGAGCCGCCTGCCGCGCTCTTGGATCTGGCGGCGGCCGGCTCGCTCGGCGGTTTCATCCTGTTCCGGCGCAATTTGGGAAGCCCCTGCGAGGTGGCCGAGTTGCTGGCACGCCTGCGGGCCGCGGCACCCCCGGAGGCTCCGCCGTGGCTGGGCGTCGACCAGGAAGGAGGGCGCGTGGCCAGACTGGGCGCGCCGGTGGTGCGTCTGCCCGCGATGCGTGTGCTCGGGGACATCGACGACCCGCAGCTCACACGCGATGCTGCCGCGCTGCTCGGGCGCCAGCTCGGGCTCTTGGGCTTCAACCTGGACTTCGCACCGGTGCTCGACGTCGACACCAACCCCGAAAACCCCGTGATCGGCGATCGCTCGTTCGGCAGGACTCCCGAGCGCGTGATCCGGCATGGCCGCGCGTTTTCCGAGGGTCTGGCGCAGGCGGGCATCGCGGCGTGTGGCAAGCACTTCCCGGGACACGGTGACACCGCCGAAGACAGCCACTTGCGGCTGCCGCGCCTTTCACATCCGCGCGAGCGTCTGGACCGCGTCGAGCTGGCACCCTTTGCAGCGCTTGCGGATCTGCTGCCGTGCCTGATGACCGCGCACGTGGTCTTTGACTGCCTCGACGCCGAGCGCCCGGCCACGCTGTCGAGCGCGGTGCTTTCGGGGCTGCTGCGAGGACAGCTCGGCTATCGGGGCGTGGTGTGGAGCGATGATCTCGAGATGAAGGCGATCGCCGATCGCCATGGCACGGCTGAGGCAGCCTGTGCCGCGATCGAAGCCGGTTGCGACGGCTTGCTCATCTGCTCGCAGGTGGAGCAAGTGCTGCTCGCGCATCAGGCGTTGCGTTCGAAAGCGGAGCGCGACCGTGCGTTCGCCTCGCGCCTGCGTGAAGCCGCTGCACGCTCACTGGCTGCGCGCCTGGCTCATCGCGTGCAACCAGCGCTGGCGTCGAGCGTGGAGGCGGCGCTCTTGGCAGAAGAGCCTGCACGGCTAGAAGCGCGCATCGAGAGCGCGCGGGCCGAGGTCTCCTCCGGGGAGTAGAGCTGGGACCTTCGACCATGAGCTCCGTCGCGCATATCACTCTGCCATCACCGCTACGATCGCCACCACGATCGATGGTCGGTGGAGCGTGTGCTCTCGTTCTGCTCTTGTTTGCGCTCTCGCTCTTGGTTCCGAGCGCCGTCGCACACGCGCAGGCTACGCGGCCTGGGCTCACCGGCCGCGAGTCCATCGACTATGTCACCGGGCCTGTGCTCGGCTCGGGCCGCATCGTGGGCCTCGGTGGAGCCTACACGGCGCTCGCGCTCGGCTCGGATGGCGCTGCCTGGACACCTGCTGCCTACGCGACGCGCTCGCTCTGGGCGCTCGACTGGTTTCAGTGGGACATGACTCTCGACTACAGCCCGGCGGCATTTCGCGACATGGTCTTGGACAACAGTGGTCGGACTGGGTCCAGGTACAATGACTTCCTCTTCCTTACGGCGGGTGCCAGCGTCCAGGCCGGCGCCTTCGGCATGGGGGCGCTGGTTCGCATGCAGGACTATCGCGTCGGCGAGACGGGCAATCTCCGTCTGATCATCGCTAACTATGGTGCGGCTTACTCTTTGCTCGATGGACAACTCCAGATCGGGGTGGCTGCGCGCACGGCGGCTCTGACCATCACCGATGGTGCCGGCACTTCGCCGGTCGACTTCATGGGCACCGGTCCCGAGGTCGGCGCGGCGCTCGGCTTGGCCGACAAGCCCTACCGCGTCGGTGTCTCCGCCCGCTTGGCTGTGCGCTCCGACAAAGCCAACAACGTTGGCGTCGCTGCGGGTCTGACGCTGCCGCGCTCCTTGGTGTTGCCGGCGGAGTTGCAGGTAGGTTTTGCCTATCAGCTCGGGGATCGCCCGCTCAACCGCCGTTTCGTGAACCCGCACGACGT
The DNA here is from genome assembly GCA_017881145.1 of Sandaracinaceae bacterium. Classification (GTDB taxonomy): domain Bacteria; phylum Myxococcota_A; class Polyangia; order Polyangiales; family JAFGIB01; genus JADGRF01. Next base: position 2,910 of record JADGRG010000281.1, read on the forward strand.
CGAGAAGGAGCTCAGAGCCAAGATGTTGGCCGCTCGCGCGCAGCGCCTGCGTGACGAGCTGGCGCGTGAACGGCAGGACGAGCGCCTGCGCTGGTCGACAGCCACTGCGCCGCCCGGCGCTCGCATGGCTGCACCCACCGATGAGAGCGGCGAGCCCGGGCTGTCCGCAGAGCCGCGCGACCGCAACTTCTGGCTAGAGGAGTTGCAGGCGCGCGCGCAGGAGGAACGCCTGCTTGCCTCTGCGCTCAGAGCCGCCACCCGCCAACGCGAGGCGGAGGTCAAGGCCTTGCCGCGCCGCTATCTCTTGCTCTCCGCCGAAGCCATCTTCACCGGCCAGACTGACAACGGGATCGGACTTGGAGCGTTTGTCGACCAAGGGTCGTTGCTCAGTCAGCCGGTGCGTACCTCCGGCAAGAACATCTCGCTCGGGCTGCGTCTGGGCGCGGAGGGCGAACCGATTCAGGGGCGTGTGAAGTTGCGACTGGGCTCCTACCTCGAACCGAGCCGCTTTGCGGGCGTGCCCGATCGCGTGCATGGAACCATCTCCACCGAGGTGCGCCTCTTCGCGTGGAATCTGCTAGGTCTGGTCGACGAATTCGACCTCCGCATCGGCGCATCGCTCGACATCGCGGAGCGCTACAACAACCTCGGATTCGGCATCGGTATCTGGCACTGAAGAGGACACTCGCGATATGACCACCCGAAAGCGCCAGAAGAATCTCCGCATAGCCTCGTGGAACGTCAACGGGTTGCGCGCCGCGGCGAACAAGGGTTTCGTCGAGTGGCTCGACGCAACGCCAGCCGAGATCGTGGGCCTGCAGGAAGTCCGCGCAGAGCTAACGGCTCTGCCACCGCACGTGCGACAACCCGATGGTTGGCATAGCAGCTTCGTCGCAGCTGAGCGTAAGGGTTACAGTGGGGTCGGCCTCTACGCGCGGCAGCCTCCCGACGAGGTTCGGACCACGCTCGGCCAGAAGAGCTTCGACGTCGAGGGACGCGTCATCTTTTCGCGCTTTGGCAAGCTGCTGGTGGTCAACGGATACTTCCCGAACGGCAGTGGCAAGGAGCGCGATAACTCACGCGTGCCTTACAAGCTGAGCTTCTACCAGCATCTCTTCAAGCTGCTGCAAGCAGGCGTTGCGAGCGGCGAGCGCATCGTTGTGATGGGCGATTTCAACACAGCGCACACCGAGCTAGACCTGGCGCGCCCCAAGCAGAACGAGAAGACCAGCGGCTTTCTGCCCGAGGAACGCCGCGAGCTATCGCGCTGGCTGGATGCTGGATGGGTCGACACGTTTCGGCGCTTCTCGCCCGGTCCAGGGCATTACACTTGGTGGAGCCAGAGGCAAGGTGCGCGCGACCGTAATGTCGGCTGGAGGATCGACTACATGCTGGTCTCACCCGGCGCCGAGCCCTATCTGCTCGCCGCCGGCATCGAGCCCGAAGTGCGCGGCTCCGATCACTGCCCGGTGACGGTCACGCTCGATCGCCGCGTGCAGGAGTGAGAAATAGCAGGGGTGAACGGATCGTTGTCGGAACTTCGGATCACCATCGCTCGGGCCCCGCGGCACCGAGCTCGCAGGGCGCTTCCGGGAGACCCAGACCCGTTCCCTGCTGTGGTATAGAAGCAGCGCTTGGAAATCCACGGCAATACCACTGGGCTTGGTCCTTCGGAGCGTAAGGCGCTCGAACGCTTGTATCGGCGGCGGGTGCCGTTCTCGGAGCTGACCACGGCGGAGCTTACGCGCAGCCTCTGCGAGGCTTCACAGCTCACACGGCGGCAAGTCGGGGTGCTGGTCAATCGCAACGGCGAGGTCGAGTATGTCGTGGTCGGCGATTCATCGAAGCTCTTCTTGCCCGACGTGGGCCGTGCTCGTGCGGGCTCCGGACGCTTTCGTGGTCTGCGATTGATCCACACGCATCTGCGCAGCGAGCCGCTGACCCGAGACGACCTGGTCGACCTCACGCGCCTGCGTTTGGATCTCGTGGCAGCGATCTGCGTGTCGCCGGAAGGCGAGCCGCGCAGCGTCTACTACGCGCACTGCGTGCCCACCGCGGCCGCCGGAGACGCCCCGCACCGCAGCTACGGGCCGATCCCTTATGCGAAGCTCTCGGTGGATACGGCAGAGCTGATCACTGCGCTCGAAGAAGAGTTCGCGCGGGCCGCACGGACGCGGACCGTCAAGGCCAAGGATGGACGTGCGATCCTGCTGCACGTTTGTGAGAAGTCCAAGTCTCGCATGGTCGAAGCGTCGTTGCGCGAGCTTGCGGAGCTGGCACGCACGGCGGGCGTCGAGGTCACGGACACCGTGGTGCAGGTGCGGGACCGCATCGATCCCAAGACGGTGGTCGGCCGAGGCAAGCTCGACGACATCGTCATCCGCGCCATGCAACTCGATGTCGACGTGTTGATCGTCGATCGCAACCTCAACGCCACGCAGGCGGCTGCGATAGCGAAGCTTACGGATCTCAAGGTCATCGATCGCACGCAGCTTATCCTGGACATCTTCGCGCAGCGCGCGCAGAGCCAGGACGGCAAGCTCGAAGTGGAGCTGGCGCAGACCCGCTACCTCTTGCCGCGTCTGGGCACTCGCGACGACGCTCTCTCTCGCTTGACCGGCGGCATCGGTGGCCGCGGTCCCGGTGAGACCAAGCTCGAGATCGGCAAACGTCGCGCTCGCGATCGCATCAACTACCTCGAGGGGCGCTTGCAGGAGCTGGAGAAGCGTCGCAAGCAGCAGCGTCACCGTCGTATCGAGTCGCCGGAGCCGATGGTCGCGATCGTCGGCTACACCAACGCCGGCAAGAGCACGCTGCTCAACACGCTGACCGACGCGGGCGTGCTCGCCGAAGACAAGCTCTTCGCCACGCTCGACACCCGCTCGCGCAAGCTGCACCTGGGCCCGGACCAAGAGATCGTGCTGACTGACACAGTCGGCTTCATCCGCGATCTGCCGCGCGACCTGTGGAGCGCCTTCAAGGCGACCTTCGAGGAGGCCGCTGAAGCCGATCTACTCCTGCACGTGGTCGACGTCGCCGACCCCGCCTACGAAGATCACATCCACGCCACCGAGGAGCTGCTGCGCGAGCTTACGCTGCTGGGCGTGCCGCGTGTCTTGGTGCTGAACAAGAGTGACAAGCTACCGGCAGGGCAAAGCGGGGAGTTGGCGCGGCGCTACGAAGGTGTCGCCGTGTCGGCGACCGACCGCACCACACTGACCGCCCTCGCCGAGCGTCTTCGGAAGGAACTCTTCGCCGAGCGGACAGGCGATGCAGAGGCCGGCGTGCTGATTACTTCGCCACTGGCTTGAGCGCGTCGCATTCCGAAAAATCTTCTTGCGCTTGCTGGCGTCGTCACCAACCCTGCCCGCAATGTCCCGACGGGCACGGCTGCTTGACCTGGCTGCAAATGGGCGGCGCGCATGACGTTGCTGCAGAGCGAGCGAGAGCTGCGGCAAGCGTTCCGGGCCGGCCAACGCGAGGCGCTGCGCCGCGTGTATGTCCACTATTTCGATGCGGTCCTGGCTGTGTTTGCGCACGGCTTTGGGATTCTTGGTCCTCCCCCGCGACACGTGCAGGGGCTCTCCGACCCCGGGCAGAGAATGGATGGCGTGCAAGAAGTCTTCGTGCGCGCTTTCGAGGAGCGCGCGCGTCTGGCTTACGACGGCGTGCGACCTTACAAGCCTTATCTTCTGCGCATCGCCAAGAATCTGCGCATCGACCAACTCCGCGCCAGCGGCCGGCAGGAGCGCGACCTCGCCGTCGTCTTCGACGAGCAGGTGCATGAGGTGCAGCCCTCGGAGGGCGCTCCGGAAGATGAGCTGCATTTCCGAACGCTTCACGCAGCGACCCGCGTCTTCATCGAGCAGCTCGACGCCGAGTCGCAACGTTTCGTTGCGCTGCGCTTCGTCGAGGAGCTCTCGCAGGCCGAAGTGGCCGAGCGCATGGGAGTGACTCGGCGGCGAGCCCGCACGCTGGAGACCCAGGTCCAAGAGGGTCTTGCCCGCTTTCTGAAAAAGCGCGGGCTGCCCTGATTCTTTTCGGCCCAAGTGGCCACCTCGATCGTACTAAGGGGGGAGTAGGTACGCGTCTTGGCAGAGAAGGCGCGTGGCAAGACCATGGAAGATCCCGAGCTCGCGCGATTGCTTTCCGGTAGAAACCGGCCTTCAGTCCTCGAAAAGGAAGCTGCTTTCGAGCAGGTGATGGCGCGCATGCCGGGGCATCCGAGGCGTTGGCTGCAGGGGATGTGGCTGACGGCGGCGGCCGCAGCGGCGGTAGTGGCGCTGGTTTGGCTCAACGCTCCGAAGCCGTCGAGTGAGTTTGGTGAGCTTGCCTCCCGCGGCGCAGCGGCCACGGCCCAAGCGAGCTTCGAGCTCGTCTGCGGCGTGCGCGGTGGAGCAGAGCGCTGTGTGCGCGGAGACAAGCTTGGCTTCGTCGTGCATGCAAGTGCGGGGCGATTCTTCGCCGCGTTCGCGCGTCGACCAGACGGTACGCTGCTGTGGTATTGGCCGGCACTCACCGGCAAGAGCATCCCAGCCAGCACGCTCGCCGTGCTCGATGCCAGCTCCGATAGCGTGCTGCTGGATGCGGCGCATCTGCCGGGTCGCTACACGGTTTTTGGTGTGTTCTCGACGCGGCCGCTCGCTCGCCAAGAGATCGAGCGCGCGCTCGGGCCTGACCTCCGCGGGCGCACGGGCATCGACGTCGTGGAGCGCATGCTGGTGGTGGAGGCGCCATGAAGCGCTGGCTAGCTGCGTGGCTGATGGTGTTAGTCAGCGCGGCGTTCGCTGCCAGCGCGCAGGCTGAACGCGTGGTGTATGCGGTCGCGATCGGCAACAACGCCCCGCCAGTGACGCGCACGGAGCTGCCGCTCTTGCACTACGCCGACGAC
>JADGRG010000282.1 GCA_017881145.1 Sandaracinaceae bacterium
CGGGAATCGCGTGCGTCGCCTGCGATGGTCGGGCTCGGTTGTAGTACTCGACGAACTCCCGGACCATGCGCCCAACGTGCCCGGCGTTCAGGAAGATGAAATGGTTGGGCTAGGGCACCTCGATGCGACCAAGCACGCTCTCGATCCCCATGGCGGCCTCCAAGGTCTTGGCTTCAGCGGGGATTCCCTTCATCAACCCTGCGTAGTGCTTCTCGGCCACGTCTACGCTGTGCCCCAGTTGCTTCGCACTTCGGTAGGCGGAGGCCGCTCCGAAGATGCCACGGGCGTTGGTGAGGAAGGTCGAGCACGTTGCCTGCGTCCTGTTTCACGACGCGCGACGGTGCGCTGCCCGAGTCGATGTTCATGAGACGCAGCCTCGTCGGCTCGTTCGTACCAGAGAAGTTGATGAGCACTTCCGACCGGCGGAGCGCGAGCGGATGGACCATGGCTCGCGCTCACCAACGCACCGACCTTGCCCTTCTGTCTCTTGATCTTGGCGGTGCGTGGCTGAACGATCGCCAGCGGATTCTGTGGCAAGGGCGTGGCAGTGGCCTGCTCGAAGGGACCTAACCTGCGGTATTCCCTACTCAACTTGACCACCGTTGAGACTTTTGAAAAGCCTCGTGTCGGCGGTTCGATTCCGTCTCTGGGCACCAGTTCGCGGCGCCGTCTGGCGACGCGCCATAGGAAACCCCGCGATTTGCGGGGTTTTGCGTTTAAGGCTTCCGCGCCCTGTGCAGCGAGTGCAGCCGTTTGGTCACCGTTTGTTACACCGGTGTGTAAGCCGACGCAGCCAGTTGCGACCGCCAATCGATGGGCAAGGACGTCGGTCGGCAAGCGGCCGTAGACGCGTTCGACCATGCGGCTGTCGGCGTGACCGAGCACGGCCGCGATCAGGTCGGGTGACGCGCCTTCCTGGCGGAACCAAGTCGCGCAGGTGCGCCGCAGGTCGTTGGGCGAGTCGGCTTTGGGGTCAGGACGGATCTGGCCGCTGGTCCTGAGCGCCCGGTGGGACAAACGCTGCCCGTCTCATCGCTACGCAAGGATCCGAGGAGAGCAGAAGTCGCCAGACAAGTCCTGCTCTTCGACCCCAACACTAGCGCCGAGACGCAGAGGCAATGCGTCTAGCGTTCAACGTTGCCGCGTAACCCGATGCGCAACCACTGCCGCCATCAGCAGCAACGCTGCGGCGAGCAGAAAGGGTGCGCCGGGTAAGTGCCAGCTGCTGCGCGCACCGATGAAGGTGGCGAAGGTGATGGTGAAGAGGCCGGGGGCGAAGAGGCCAGCGACGCCGCGCAGGCTGCTGTTGGCGCCCTGCAGCTGGCCTTGCTCCGAAACCGAGACGCGACGACTCATCAAACCCAGCGCGGCCGGACCCGCGATGCCCCAGAGCGCCATCAAGGGCACACCGATCCAGAAGATGCGGCCAGTCTCGGCCAGACCGTAAACGACGAGACCCGCAGCACCAAAGCAGAGCCCCGCCAGCAACGCGCGGCGCTCGCCGAAGCGCGGCACGACCTTTCGCACCAGGCCCCCTTGCACCAGAGCCGTGCACACGCCGACTCCGGCCAGCGTGAGGCCAACGGTCTTGGCGTCCCAACCGTAGCGGTAACCGGCGTAGAGCACGAACACGCTGGGCAGGACTTCATGCGCGATGCTGCCAATGAAGTTGACGCTGGCGAGGCCGAAGAGCTCGGGGTGCGAGCGCAATAGTTTCAACGCACCTAGCGGGTTGGCGCGACGCCAGTTGAACTTGGCGCGGCGCTCGACCGGCAACGACTCCGGCAGGACGAAGATGCCGTAGCACGCATTGGCGAGGCTCAAACCCGCCGCCACCCAGAAGGGCAGGCGCGCGTTCACACCACCCAGCACACCACCGAGTGCCGGCCCGAGCACGAAGCCGATGCCGAACGCCGCGCCCAACATCCCAAAGCGCGAGGCGCGTTTCTCGGGCGGGGTGACATCGGCGATGTAGGCGCTAGCCGTGGAGAAGCTCGCCGAAGTGATGCCCGAGATCATGCGACCGACGAAGAGCCAAGCGAGCGTGGGCGCAAGCGCCATCAACACGTAGTCGAGGCCAAGACCAAAGTTGGAGATCAGGATCACGGGACGACGACCGAAGCGATCCGAGAGTGCGCCCAGCACCGGAGCGAAGATGAACTGCATCAGCGCCCAGGCCGTGGCGAAGATGCCGTAGTACTCGGCGGCGCGCGCGGTGTCGCCGGACACGAAGCTCACGATCAGCTTGGGCAGCACGGGCACGATGATGCCGAGCGCCAGCATGTCCAACACCACGGTGGTGAACACGAAGATGAACGCAGCCGTGCGTGGTGCCTTGGGCGGAGTCGATTCTGCCTTCATGAAGATCTCCGCGCTGCCAAACGACGCTGCATCCCGGCCCGCTGGGGCCTGCGGCTGTGATCTTTGCCCGAGCGTCATTCGGTGGCTCCCATCAATTCCGAAGGCGCGGCGATGAGCACGTGAGCACCAGCGGCGCGCAGCTCTGCTTCGCTGCCGTAGCCCCAGAGCACTCCGATCGCACGCGGCCCGAGCTCACGAGCCGCCAGCACGTCGTGCTCGCGATCGCCGATCATGGTTGAAGCTGACGGCGGCAAGCGTTCGCTCTTGAGTGCACGTGCCAGAAGCTCGCGCTTCTCGGCTGAGCGGCCCTTGAGCTCCGAGCCATACACGCCGTTGAAGAACGCCCGCAGCCCGAAGTGCTCGAGAATTCGCAGCGCATACACCTCCGGCTTCACCGTGCAGACGAAGAGCCGATGCCCGCGAGAGCGCAGAGCTTCGAGCGCATCGGGAATACCGTCGTAGACACTGTTCTCGAACATGCCGATGGCCACAAAGCGCTCCCGAAAGATCGCCACGGCCTTCTCGACTTCGTGCGCTCGCTCGGGGCCGAGCACGTCCACGAAGGCATCGTGCACCGGAGGCCCGATGTAGCGACCGAGAGCGTCATCCGACGGCACCGCCACGCCGAGCTCGCCGAGCGCGTGCCCGATCGAGCGCAGAATGCCCGGCCGCGAATCGGTCAGCGTCCCGTCAAGATCGAAGAGCAGCTCACGCATGCAGCCCCCAAGACAAGAGCGCCGCGTCTTTACCGCACACTCCCCGGCGCCGCTCACGGCTGCGTCGACTGGGACTCAGACCAACTCGATGATCGAGATCGGCGCGTTGTCGCCGCGACGGTTGTTCTTCTTCATGATGCGGGTGTAGCCGCCGCCCTTGCCGTCCTTGACGCGCGCAACGTAGCGCGGGGCGATCTCGTTGAAGAGCTTGTAGATCAAGTCGATCTCTTCGATCGTCCCGTCCTTCAGGGTGCGCGCCAGGCGACGCGGCAAGAACGTGGCAACGCCACGCTGCGCGTGCAGGCGACGCGCGATGACGCGCTCGCGCTCCACTTCCTTGAGCTTGGCGAGGTCGACCATCAGGTCGTCGCCCAAGCGCAACGCACGCGTGATCAAACGCTCGGTGATGCGACGCAGCTCCTTGGCCTTGGCGTCGGTGGTCTCGATGCGCTCGTGCAAAACGAGGTTACCGGCGAGGTTTCGGAACATGGCCCGACGGTGGGGCGTGTTGCGACCGAACTTACGACCTGATTTTTGGTGCCTCATGACAAAACCTCGAAGGACTCACGCGGTCTACGCCGAAAGCCGAAGGCTGTTCGGCGGGTATGTGACCAAAACGAATTTGCCGCCATCAGCAGCACACATCAAACTCTAGGTGGAGACACTGGTCTCGTTCCGAAGAGCCGCCGACGGAGAGCCAAAGGCGGCGAAGTGGTTTGTGACCCACGGCTCGGCGATATGTCGTTAGTTAGTTGGCGTTCTGCTGGGACTTCCAGCGCTCGAGCATCGCGGGCCAGTTGTCGATGCGCATGCCGAGCGACAGGCCCATCTCAGCCAGGATCTCCTTGATCTCTTTCAAGGACTTACGGCCGAAGTTCTTGGTCTTGAGCATCTCGCCTTCGGAGCGCTGCACGAGCTCTCCAATCAGGTGGATGTTGGCGTTCTGCAAGCAGTTTGCAGAGCGCACCGAGAGCTCGAGCTCTTCCACCGTGCGGAAGAGGTTCTCGTTGAGCGGCTCTTCCTGACGGTCATCCTTGGCAAGGGCGTCGCTCTCTTCTTCGAAGTTGATGAAGATGGTGAGCTGGTCCTTGAGGATCTTCGCCGCGAACGCCACCGCATCAGCGGGCGTCACTGCGCCGTTCGTCCAGACCTCGAGCGTGAGCTTGTCGTAGTCGGTCTGCTGGCCGACGCGCGCGTTGGTGACCGTGTAGTTCACCTTGCGCAGCGGTGAAAAGAGCGAGTCGATGGGAATCGTGCCGATCGGCATCGTGGGCTCTTTGTTGCGCTCGGCGGGCACGTAGCCATGACCCTGACCGATCGTCAGCTCAGCCGAGAAGCGGCCGCCCTTGGCGACCGTGCAGATCACGAGGTCCTTGTTCAGGATCTCGATCGCGTCGGTGCACTGGATGTCGCCAGCCTTGACCTCCGCCGGGCCGTCCTTCTCGAGGCGCAGCACTACGCCGGCATGACCGAAGTTACGGATCACGACCTGCTTCAGGTTCAGCACGATGTCGGTTACGTCTTCCGTGACGTCCGGCACCGA
>JADGRG010000283.1 GCA_017881145.1 Sandaracinaceae bacterium
CGCCACGGCGCAGTGGGTGTCGTCGAGCCAGGACGCGTCCTTGTCCTTCCCTCCTGGCGCCGACGACAGCGGCACCGACGCAGCAGCTGTCGGCGGTGGACGCCGCAACTCCGGCACGGCTACGCCCAGCGGCTGCGGCTGCCGGGTCCTGCCCGGCTCGCGCGGCCCCACGGGCAGTCCGGGCAGCCTGCTGCTGGCGCTCGGGCTGGGCTACTTCGTGCGCCGGCACTGGCTTGGCTCTCGGCGCCTCGCGCTTCAGCGCAAGAGCCAGAGCACCAGCGCACCTACAACGATTCGGTAGTAGCCGAAAGGTGCGAGGCTGTGGCGGCGCAGGTAGTGGATGAAGCCAGCCACCACCGCCCACGCCACCACGAACGACACGAAGAGCCCGATGGCGAGCTCGGCGCCGAGGGCCGGCAGGAAGAGCTCGTGGCGGCCTTTCCAGGCCTCGTAGACCGTGGCCGCACCCAAGGTGGGCAGTGCCAGTAGAAACGAGAATTCGGCGGCGGTGGCGGTGGAAAGGCCTGTGAGCTGCGCCGCGAGGATCGTGCACATGGAGCGCGAGGAGCCTGGCCAGAGCGACACGCACTGCCCCAGGCCGATCCAGAGTGCACGCCGTGGGCTGACATGTTCGAGACCTTCCAGGCCTTGGTCGCTCGAACGAGCGCGCATGCGCTCGCTGACGATGAGCACGATGCCGCCCACCATCAGCGCGGCGGCGACCGGCAGCGGGCCGAAGAGCCAGCGCTTCACGAGCCCGCGCAGCAGGAGCCCCGCGACGGCCGTGGGCACGAAGCCGCAGAGCAGAGCCAACCCCAGCTGCAGAGCGGCGGCGTCGCGCTGGAACAAGCCACGCGCGCGTGCACCGAGCAGACCGCGGTAGTGGATGAGCACGGCCAGGATGGCGCCCAGCTGGATCACGATCTCGAACGACTTGGCACCCTCTCCGTCCTGCCCGAGGTAGTGACCGACCAGGATCAGGTGGCCGGTCGACGAGACCGGAAGGTATTCGGTCAGTCCTTCGACCACGCCGAGAAGTGCTGCATTGAGCGGACCCATCATCGATGCTTTCTCCCGCGTCGCAGCAGTCGGCACGCAACGCCCAGACTCGGTACAACGTCGCATCGCAGAGCGCCACACAATTCCCGCAGCTCTGCGCCCTGCGGCGGTGTTGTGAGTTTGACACCGAGGTGCACGTGGTTCATCTCTGGCGGCCCGGCTGGCACGCTCCTATGCCTTCACGCGATTCGGTGAGCGCGTTGTCCCTTTGCACTTCGCCGCGTCTCACATACTCTTTCATTGGTGACCGCCACTGCCTCGCAGCATCCCCAGCCGGTCCAGGTTGGAACACCGGCTTTGCCGCCGTTGGCGGCGGAGCTCGTCGCCGAATGGACGCCGAGCACGGAGGTCCCAGCGCTGAAGCGCGTCGAAGCGAAGGCCACCGGCATCTTCATCGCCACCGAGAGTCCAATGCCGGTGGGCACGGTCATCACACTCAACCTGAAGCTCTCGGACGAGCTTGAAGTCAAGACGCTGGCACGCGTCGGCTACGTGGTCGAAGCGCGGAGTGCAGCTGCTGACAGGCCTGCCGGCATGGGGCTCACGTTCCTGGAAGTGTGGGGCAATCGCAAAGCGGACGAGCTCTCTGCGGTGTTGGATGAGGCTGCAAACAAGGCGCATGCCGCGCCCAAGTGGATGTCCGGAGCACGCGTGCTCGTGATCGACGATGACGACCACTACCGTGAGGCCACGGCCAAGGCGATGCGGGAAGCCGGGTTCGACGTGGTGACCGCGCGCAACGGGCTCGAAGGTCTGAGCGCGGCGTTGGCCCAGCGTCCGAGCCTGGTGCTGAGCGACGTGACCATGCCGGGCATGGATGGCTGGCAACTCTTGCGGCTCCTGCGCGCCCGGGCTGCGCTGCGCCGCACGCCGGTGGTGTTTCTCACCGAGCTTACGAGCGACCTCGAACGCCTGCGCGGCTATCAGCTGGGCGTCGACGACTACCTGCCGAAACCGTTCACGGCCGTGGACTTGATCGCGCGCGTGGAGCGGGTGCTGGAGCGCGCCAACGCGACCGAAGAAGTGGTCGCGAGCGGGATGTGCGGGGACTTGTCCAAAGTGCCGCTGACAAGCTTGCTCTCGCTGGTGGAGATGGAGCGTCGTGCCGGGGTCCTGCACCTCAGTGGCGAAGAAGGCTCTGCGACCCTGCACCTGGTGAACGGGGCCGTAGTGCGCATCGATCTCGGCGAGTCTCACGAGAGCTTGCAAGGCATCGAGCGTTTCTTCCACGTGCTCGAATGGCAGACCGGACGCTTCGAGTTCAGCGTGACCAGCGTGCCGGTGCCGGACGTAATGCACCTGACCACCTCGCATGTGCTGCTCGAGCACGCTCGCCAGCATGACGAACGTCTTCGTTGAGAAAAATCTGGCGGGCGGGTTCCCAAGCGGGGCGAGCTGCACGTTAACTCATGGACGACTTTCGAGAGCGGCTACTTGGACAAGTTCCTTTCCATACTCTTGCTCTGCGTGCTGCTGTGGGCGAGCCCTGCGGCTGCCCAGGCAGGCGCCCTGCCTGCCGCGCTTGCCGCGGACGCGCTGGTCGAGCGTGAGGCCAATGTCCTGGCCGAGCTGCACAAGGTGGCGGGTGCGGGGTTGCGGCTGGCATTGCCGGCCGGTCGCTACACACTGGTGCTACGGCAAGGGCGAGCGCTCCTGCTTTGCGAGCTCTCGTTGCAGGATGGGCAAGTCACTCGCGTTGCAGCCAACGGCTGCAGAGCGCTGAGCGAGGTCGAGGCCCACACCAAGGGCTACTTCAGCGGAGCGCCCGCAGAGAGTCGCCCTGCGCGCGAAATCTGGGGCATCGAGCTGGGCTTCGGGCTCGGCAGCTTCGCGCACGACGACTATACGCGTCGCTTGCAGGACTTCGGCTTCTCCGAGCAGATCTTCGCCAAGGGTTCCGCGCTGCGTTTGTCGGCCGCACTCTCGCGCCAGCTTGCGCCACACCTCAGCGTGTTGGCCGAGGTGCGCACGCTGGACGGTGGCCACTACAATCGAGACCTGCTCTCCACGGCCCAGCACCAAGTCACCGAACACTTCGACTGGTCGAGCTACGCGCTCGGCGTGCAGCTGCGCGCGCACACGGATTTCTTCGGCGACAAGCTGCGACTCTACGCGCAGCTCGGACCAGGGCTCGGCTACACGCACTCCTCGCTCAAAGGTCACGGCCAGGACTTCTTCGGTCCCGTGCTCGCGGCCTCCGGCGGTCTCTTCTTCATGCCTTGGCGGCACGTCGGCGTCCTCGCGCAGGCGACCTACTCCTACGCACCCATCCTCGCGAACGAGCTCGGTGAGCATCACGACGACGGTGGCATCGCGCTTCTGCTGGGTGTGCGCTACCGAAGCTGGGGAACACCATGAAACGAGGCTCCTCCATCCGCGCACGAGTCGGGCTGGCACTGCTCGCGTCGCTGGTCGCTTGCGGCGACAACTTGCTCAGCGATCCATCTTTCGATCTCTGGTGTGGCAAGGCGCTCTGCGCTCCCTGGCAGGCATCAGGCCAGGTCACCCAAGCGGCCACCTGGCATTCCAACGACTATGGC
>JADGRG010000284.1 GCA_017881145.1 Sandaracinaceae bacterium
ACACCCTAGGTTCTGCTGAAGAGCTGTCGAAAAATAGGCGCAGAGCCAGCGCGCCTCCTACTCCGCCGCGTCGCTCAGTGCTTCGTCGCGCAGCGCAGTCCAGCTCGGCTGTTTGCGTCCGTGGCGATTGACCACAGCGGGCGCGCGCATCAGTCCGAGACCAAGCACGGCGCTGTTGATCGACGCCCAACGCACCAGCGGCCACACGCGGGATGGCGAAGCTCCCAGGCTCCAGGTCCGGTCACGGTGCTGGCGCGCGGCCTTGAAGGCGTCGTAGTAGCGCTGCACGCAGCGGCTCGGATCGGAGCGCAGCCGCGCGTTCTTGCGGGCTTGCGCGGAGAACGCGCGCCGCTTGGCCGGCTGGCGCAAGAGCGACACCACTTCGCCGCCGAAGCGCCAGCTGGCGTGCTCTTCGTCGGGGCCAGGCGACACCAGGATGCCGTCCGAGCCGGAGTCGATCTGATGCGAGACGCCCATGCCGTCCTCGAGCGCGACGACCGGCAGGCCGCACCAGAGGGCTTCGCTGATGACCTGGCCGTAGGTCTCGGAGAGAGATGTGTACAAGAAGAGGTCGGCGTGGCGATAGAAGTTGGCGATGTCGGTCACGGCATGCTCGCCAGGGAAGAACACGCGGTCGGCGACACCGAGTCGTTGCGCATCGGCGCGGAAGGCATCGTGGTCCGGACCATCGCCGACCAGTGTCAGTGTGGCATCCGGAGCTTCGGTGGCGATCCAGCGGGCGAAGAGCTCGATCAGACGGGTCACGCCCTTCTCACGCGTGTGCCTGCAGACGCAGAGCAGCCGCTGGCCCGGTTTGGCGCGCGCATCGAAGGGATCGACGCCGGCCGGTGCATCGAAGATTCGCGGATCGACGCTGCGCGGGATCACGTGGATCGGCACGCGCACACCGCGGTCGCGCCAATACTCTTCGAGGCCTTCGCTGAGCACGATCAGGCCGTCGCCCTGGTTGTAGACCTCGGCCGAGTGGCGCTCGAGCCACGGCACGACGCCTTCCTCGAAGACCCTGCGCACGCGCGCGCTCTGGTTCATCTGGTCAGGCAGGATCACGTTGTAGACGCTGGGCAGGTGGATGGTGTTGACCGCCAAGAACGGCACGCCGCGCGTCGCCCGCAGCCACACGCCCAGCTCGATCAGCTCGGAGCCTGCTTGACCGAGCATCACGTCGAAGCGCTGGGCGAGCACCTCACGCAGTCCACGGGGCGAGGGCAGAGGGACACGTACACCGGGATGGTTCCGCAGCGGCCCCGCGGCCAACATGACGTGGCGCGGAGGAAGCTCTTGGGGCTGCGCCTCGGGATCGTTCGGACCGATGACCGTGACGTCGTGGCCTCGGGCGCTGAACTCGCGAAACAAGAACTGCGACGCAAACGACGACCCGTTCGCGTACGGAATCCGAACGTAGTCGTTCAGTAAGCCGATGTGACGCGGCCAGCCTTGCTCGAGCGCCTCGGGCGTAGGCAGGGATTCGAGGTGTCGCGAGGATCGAGAACGGTAGGGTATGCGCATATCCATGGCTCGGGCTCGGGCTCAGTTGCGGTAGGACAGGGCGGGTCTGGAGCTTCGTGCGACGTGCGGTGGCCTCAGCGCGGAACGGGACGAGTCGTGTCTGTCGGGCCTGTCGTGTCTGTCGTCACACGCGGGGAAGTGTGGATTTATTGCCACAGCGTGACCGCGCTACCGTGAAGGAGAGGCACACAAGCCGGGCGAATTCGGGCGTTTCTTCGCGGGCGACCCTGTGTCCGGTGCCTTACTGGCAAGTGTCGTGCCAGGTTGGACGCGGTCGCTGGTCGACTCGGTTCGAGCCCGGAATGCCGCTGCTGCAGGCCGCTCAGGTTGCGCGTCGCTGACGGGCCCTGAGCTGAGCTTCGGCGTGGGCCAGCATCTCGGGGTTGTCGACGTCCTGCCAGAAGCCGTCGCCGATATCGAGGACGGCCATGCGGCCCTGTGACGCTAGCGTCTGCACGCCATCGGAGAGCGAGGCGTCGCCGGTCTGCTCGTAGACCGCATTGATCGCCTGTAGCAGCGCGTGCGTGCACACGAAGACACCGCAGTCGATGCAGTTGAACTCGGGGATGGTCTTGCCGATGCGCGAAATGCGACCGTCGTGCGCCAACACTTTGGTCGCGTCGTCCATGTCGAAGATGGTGTCGATCTTGCTGTCGACCAGCAGCGTCGCACCGTCTTCGGGTGGCGTGTGCGCGCCGGCCAAGAGCATGACCTCGTCGCCGAGCACGTGGTCCGCCATCGTCAGCACGAAGGGGTCGGTGGCCAGCTCCTTGGCAGCGAGCACGGAGAGCCCGTTCTTGCGCTCGAACATCGAGTTGAACGCGAAGAGCAGCTCGGCCTTGCCGCGATAGGCTTCGCCGATCTCGGCGCGGATGTCGTCGGCGCCGAAGCCCAGCACGACCACCAAGCGATCGCAGCCTGCGATCTCGAGGCTGCGCAGCGTCCGCACCAGGAGCGGGATTCCCGCCACCGGGGTCAACGGCTTGATCGTCGTGCGCGGGCTAACCCCGGCCAGTCGCGAACCAAACCCCGCGGCGAGAACGACGCCAGCGCGCTTCGCCACGCTCAGCTCTCCTCCTCGAAGGTCTCGCCGAGGTGAGTGAGGGCTTTCTCGCCGGCCAGTACGCGCAGCGTGTTCTTGAGGCGGATGTGCTGCAGGAAGAGGTCGTGCTCCTGCACCTGGCCCGCCGGGACGTGCGGGCTCTTGAAGTAGAACGAGAGCCAATCCTGGATGCCACTCAAGCCAGCGCGACGCGACATGTCGAGCAAGAGCGCGAGGTCGAGCACGATGGGCGCGGCGAGGATCGAGTCACGGCAGAGGAAGTCGACCTTGATCTGCATCGGGTAACCGAGCCAACCGAAGATGTCGATGTTGTCCCAACCCTCTTTGGCGTCGCCACGAGGCGGGTAATAGTTGATGCGGACCTTGTGGTAGAGGTCCTTGTAGAGATCGGGGTAGACGTCGGGCTGCAGAATGGTGTCGAGCACGCCGGACTTGGTGACTTCCTTGGCGCGGAAGCTGTCCGGATCTTCCAGGACCTCGCCGTCGCGGTTGCCCAGGATGTTGGTGGAGAACCAACCCGCGACGCCGAGCATGCGCGCCTTGAAGCCGGGCGCGAGCACCGTCTTCAGCAGCGTCTGACCGGTCTTGAAGTCCTTGCCGCTGATCGCGATGTTGCGCTCGGTGGCGAGCTTGCGCAGCACGGGCGTGTCGACCGCGAGGTTCGGCGA
>JADGRG010000285.1 GCA_017881145.1 Sandaracinaceae bacterium
AACTCGAGATGCACTTGCTTGTCACCCGATGGCTTCACCAACGCATAAGGCGTGTTTCCAACCAGCGTGTTGTCGACGTAGACCTCAGCGCCGGAGGGATCACTCGTGATGTTGACCTTCTGCGCCACTGGCGGCGGCGCAGGCTCGGCGGCACTTGGACCTTCTGCTGGCGCCGCAGCTGCTGGCTGCGCGGCTTGTGCCGTGGGCGCCGGCTTCACGACGTTGGGTGCCTCCGCGCTGCCGCCACCGCCCGACAACATCATGGCTGCACCGCCGATCAAGAGCAGCGCAGCGACGCCAATCCCGATGTAGAGCGGCGCCTTGCTCTTGCTGACCCGAAGCTCAGTCTGGCTCATCCCAACGCTGACGCGCGCCTCTACGCCGGAAAGCGTCTGCGCACTTCCGCCCGGCGCACGGTCGACTTTGTCGAGCACGGCCCGCGGAGTCAGGCCATGCTGGATGGCTTCGAGATCCGCATTCAGCTCCGCCATGTTCTGGTAGCGGGCGTCGACCTTCTTCTGGAGGCACTTGAGAATCACCGCCTCGAGCGAGGGAGGCACGTCGACCGGAGGAGGCAGCTCGTGCGGAGCGATGGGATTCTCGTAGAGATGCTTCGTCAGGATGCCCATCAGGTTGTCGGCATCGAAGGGCACCTTGCCGGTGGCCATTTCGTAGAGAATCACGCCGACGGCGTAGATGTCCGTGCGTTGATCGACGTTGGTGCCAGCGCACTGCTCCGGGGACATGTAGTGCGGCGTGCCGAAGACCTGCCCGGCCTGAGTGAGCTTGCTGGTGCTGCCACCGACCTTCGCGATACCGAAGTCGAGCACCTTCACGAAGTCCTTCTCGCCGCCACGCTCGATGAGCTGGACGTTGTCGGGCTTCATGTCGCGATGCACGATGCCGACTTCGTGAGCGGCTCCAAGAGCGCTCGCCAGCTGCCTGAGCACCTTGAGAGTTCGCTCGGTGGTGAAGTGCTCGGCGGCGATGGCGTCGGTCAACGAACGGCCGGTCAGGAACTCCATCACGAAATAAGTGGAGCCGTCCGGCAGGCTTCCGAAGTCGCTGATGTCGATGATGTGTTGGTTGCCGATGGCGGATGCGCTCTGGGCCTCTTGCCGGAAGCGCGCCACGATCTCGTCGTTCTTCGAGACCTCCGGCCGCAAGACCTTGATGGCCAAGGGCTTGCCCAAGGTCGTGTGCACCGCCTTGTAGACGATGCCCATACCGCCTTCGCCCAAGACCTTCTCGACCCTGTAGCGAGAATCCAGCACCTGTCCGATCAGAGGATCGTTCACTTTCCTACCTACCCCAGCAGGCGCTGTGCCGCCGGGAGACGCAGTCTGGGTCGCCCCATTTTCACCCTGTTCCGACATGCCGAGCGATCCTTAGACACACGTAAGACAAACGTGAGACAGACATGACAATCCACTGATGCCGCTCGGTTCGCGCTCGTCTTGCTCTCAACTGGCGCCGCTTCCGAACCACATCTTCAGCCACTTCACGCGTGCAAAATTGCCAGAAGATTGCCTTCCATGATTCGCCATCCGTGAACGACGGTCAAGTTCCGCCGGAGCCGCGCGACGCAGCTCTTCTCGTGCTGAACGCGCTGTCGGTTAGGCGCCCACCATTCCACAGGCTGCTGCTGCGGAGTGCGAACGGTCAGTCCACGTCTTCGAGCTCGGCGTTCTGGGTGCGCGCATGGTTGATATCGATGACCTCTGCGCTTCTCGCTGCACCGTCCGACTCATCCCGCGATGCGGATGCTTCGGGTGGAGGCGCGCGCTCTTCGCTCACCTCGCCTGGTGGCTGGCTACGACCGTCCTCGCCGAGCTCGGCTGCCTCCGATTGCTTGGCGGCTTCGGCGATCGCGAAGAGCTCTTCGTCGCCGATCTCGACCTCTTCTTCGCTGGTGTGCGAGGCGAGCGGTGTCGCGGCCTCTGCAGACAAGTCGGGGACTTCGCCCATCTTGCGCTGGAAGAGCTCGCGGTGCTCCTCGGAGAGGTCCGTGAACTCACGCAGCGTCGGCAGGTCCTGCATGCCGCGCAGACCGAAAAACTCCAGGAAGTAGCTGGTCGTGCCGTAGAGCAAAGGACGCCCCGCCTCATCCTTGCGCCCGAGGATCTTGAGCAAGCCCCGTTCCAACAGGACCTTCAAGGCCGAGCCGCTGTCGACGCCGCGCACGTCGTCGATCTCAGGACGCGTGATGGGTTGTCGATAGGCGACCAGCGCCAAGGTCTCGAGCTGGGCACGCGTGAGCCGCACCGGGCGTTGTGAAACCAAGTCACGAACGAAGGGCGCGCTAGCCGCGGCGGAACGGAACTGATAGCCGGGACCGACCTCGATGAGCTCGATGCCGCGGCCTGCGTAGGCCTGCATCAACTCTTGCAGCAGCTCGCGCACTTCTTGGCTTTTGGCCTTCGTGATGCGCGCGATCTGTTGCGCGGTGATGACCTGGTCGGAGACGAACACGAGACTCTCGATGACACGCTTCAGATGCTCGCGCGTCGTGGGCGCGCTGGTCGGTGGCGCTATCGAGACCGGCACGTCATCCGACGCCAGCTCGGCTGGCTCGTCGCTCGCGCCATGGGCAACGCCATCACTCACCTCGGCGTCACTCAGCGTCGTATCCTGCTCTGCGGTCTCGCTCGGCTCGGCGTCGATGAGCTCGCCGCGCAGCTCGGAGATTTCTGAAACCGCCAGGACTGGTTCTGCATTCTCGCTCGCCTCGGCGACTTCGGTGGCGACACTGGCTTCATCGGTGAGAGCAGGCGCCGCCGCGCTGGCCTCTGGGGCAACCTCTGCGGGCGGTCTCTTGCTGCGTTTGCGCGAGCTCATGGTTTCGCCTCGTCGTTGGGAGCAAGTGTGGGCTCCAGCATTGTGTCTGGCGCAGAGCCCTCGCCCCTCGGCAACTCTGCACCCGGCGCCGCATCCGCGTCCTCGGTGCCCGTCGGCTCTGTGCCGAGCTCTGCACCGGCGCTGGTGATAGCTTCGGCCGGAGGGATGGTCGGTGCGTCCGCATCCAGGAGCGCATAGTGGATGTGCAGGGGCGAGCCAGGGTCCGCTTGGTAGA
Source organism: Sandaracinaceae bacterium (assembly GCA_017881145.1). Taxonomy (GTDB): domain Bacteria; phylum Myxococcota_A; class Polyangia; order Polyangiales; family JAFGIB01; genus JADGRF01. The sequence goes on from JADGRG010000285.1 coordinate 3,074, forward strand.
TGCGGGCCAGGTGCATCCTGGTCATCTCCAGGAGCGCGAGAAAGGTAACCACGACTTCGTAGCGAGTCTGAACGGCCTCGAAGAGCTCTTCGAAGGTGCAGGAGCGCTTGACGCGCAGGATGTCGACGAGCTGCGTGATGCGCTCGTGGATGGTGATCGCCTCGGCGGTGACCTCGAGCGCGACGCGTCCTTTGACGCGCTTGAGGATTGCCTGAAACGCATCCAGCAGCTTGAAGAGATCGACCTGCGCTAGCGGCGCGGGGCCTTGAGCTTCGGGCGCAGGCATGCCGCGCTGAAAGACGTCGCGACCTTCGAGCGGGCGCGCGCCCAGCTCTTCTGCGGCAGCGCGGTATTTTTGGTACTCGAGCAAGCGGCGAATCAGCTCGGCACGCGGGTCGCCCTGGAAGATCTCGTCTTGCTCTTCGACTTCGTCGAGCGGCGACGGCGGCAAGAGCATCTTGGACTTGATGTGCGCGAGGGTCGCGGCCATCAGCAGGTATTCGCTGGCAACGTCGAGGTCGAGCTCCCTCATCATGTTGAGGTAGTCGAGGTAGCGCTCAGTGACGAACGAGATCGGCAGGTCGAGGATGTCGAGCTCGTGCTTCTTGATCAGGTGCAGCAGCAGATCGAGCGGCCCCTCGAAGTTCGGGAGCTCGATGCGAAAGGCTGCATCTTCCGGAATTATCGGCTCGTCCACTAGCGACACCTTGGCGCTCTGGCCCACGAAACAACCCCCGCACCACAAAAGCTGGCGGCATGGTAGCAGGGGATGGCCGAGCGAGCCGGCGTGTTCGTGGAACGTTCGAGCATGTGTGGGAGCGCTGCAGGGGCGCGGAGCTTCTATCTCTGGCCCGCGGGTGTCAACGCTTCGCCACACCACAACCGCGCTGGCTGCGAACGCAGGTGAGCACGGCGCCCACCGCGGCTTGCACGACACCACCGAGCCGGCCACGCCCTCTCCGTGAACCATTGCCGAAGTTCCCGAATCTCGGCAATCTTGATCGTGTGACTCTGCCATTTTCCAGAGTGCACGGAGCGCCTTCAAGATGAGTCGAACGTGCGCCCGCTGCGCCAGCCCGCTCGCGGCGGCCTCGGTTTCCTGCACCAGCTGCGGGGCCCAAGCCGTCGACCCGAGCGCCGACAACGAAGCCCCACGCTGGGGCGGTCTCGACATCGAGCGCACCTCGGCACCGCGCTCCAGCTCCCCGACGACCAAACAATCCCGTCCAGCCGTCCCGCCTCGCCCTCGACCTGGGGCCGCCACCGTCCGGGCCAGCGTGCCCGGCGCACGTCCAGCCGTGGACCATGCGCGCATCCCCGCGCTGCCTGCACGCATGCCGCGCACAGCTCCGGTGGCAAACCGTTCGGTCACCACCCCAGCGCAGATCCCGGGAATGCTCTCGAACGCCGAGAGCAACGATGTGCTGGATACGGGCATGATTTCGCTCGGCGATGCCTTCTCGGCGCAGCAGACGGCTGCAGAGAGCTCGCTCGACCTCGTCTCCATGCCACCGCCCAAAGCGCGAGCTGAGCCACTTGCGTCGATCACGGAGGCGGTCAAGACCGCGCGGTCTTCTGCGCCGCCTTCTGCGCCGCCTTCTGCGCCGTCTGGCCCAACCAAACGTCAAGAGCTCGCTGACTACGGTCCGATCCCAGCCAAGCTCATCCAGACCGTTCCGTACTTCTTCCGGGTGTTGATGCGCAAACGCGTGCTCGATGCCGAGCTCGCAGCGCTCTCGCTGCATCGCAAGCATCTCGACGCGCAAGCCGAAGAAGCGTTGTGCGTGTTTGCCGAAGCGCTCTATGCGCTCCGCAAGGACCCACGCCTTTCGCCGCTCGAGAAGCAGCTGCGCGTCGTCGCTGACAGCCAGCAGCAAGTGGGCGCGCGTGAAGAGGACGCGCAGCAGGCCGAGACTGCGCGCAAGCGTGAGCTCGACGAGCTCGCCAACGACGTCCAGAACATCGAAGCCAAAGCCGCACCCGTGCGCTCGCGCGAGAGCGAGCTGCAGGCGCAAGCCGACGCACTCAAGACTCGGATCCGAGGCAAGGAAGAGCTCGTGCGCAAAACCGAGGCCGAGATCCAGACGCTGAAGAAGTCGACGGATGCTGGCGCCATCGACCGCATCGCCGCGCTCACAGCGGAACGCGATGCCCGGCTGGGTGAGGCGCAATCGCTCAACGTGCAGCTTCTACCCCTGCAGGAAGACCTCAGCGGCCTGCGCCGCGAGCTTGCGAAGCTGATGGCCACGGCGTCCGCACTCCACGACGAGGAACGCAACCTGAGCACGGCGGCAGGCCGCGAGCACGAGCGCAGCCGAGTCTCCATCGGCGGCGCTCGTTCAGCCTATCAGCAAGTGTTGCGCTCGCTGGCAGAGGCCGGCCTGCGCGCCAAGCTGGCGGAGCTTGCGCCCGCGAAGGCACGCACTGCCACCGACGCCATGGCGCGCGCCGCCGCCAAGCGCGAAAGCGAGGAGCTTCACCGGGCCGCGACCGAGAGCTATGACGCGGCCAAGTACCAGCAAGGCATGTTCCTGCTGGTCGGCGGAACCGGCCTTGTCTTTCTGCTCTTTGCCGGCCTGATCATCTTCTGATCGAGTCACGCGTCTCACGCGTCAAGCGCTGCGAGCACTGCATCGACGTGCCCTTTCACCTTCACGTTCCGGAACACCTTCTTCACCTTGCCCTCCGGATCGATGATCACGGTGGTGCGGATCACGCCGACAGTCTTCTTGCCGTAGAGCGTCTTCTCACCCCATGCGCTGTACTTCTCCAACACCTCATGCTCCGGATCGCTGAGCAAAGGGAAGCCGAGGGCATACTTCTCCGCGAACTTGCAGTGCGAATCAATGCTGTCGCGACTTACCCCGATGACGGCAGCGTTTCGCTTGCGGAACTGGGGGGACGCCTTCTGGAAATCCTGCGCTTCGAGCGTGCAACCCGGGGTGTTGTCCTTCGGGTAGAAGTAGATGACGAGCGACTTGCCCGCGAAGTCCTTGAGGGCGACTTTGCCCCCTTCGGAGCTTTCGAGGGTGAACGCTGGAGCACGCTTGCCTGCTTCGAGCATGGAATCCTTCCTGGGTGTGGGCCTGTGGCCCTATCGATGGCCGAAGAGGTGCCTGCAGCAAGTGCAGCCTTCTGTCAATGCTTGGCCGTCGCCGAAGAGCTGCCCGGCCGCTCGGACGGGTGTAAGGTTTCTCGGGCATGGGCCGGACAATCATCATCGGTGATGTGCATGGCTGCCTGCACGAGCTCACGGACCTGCTCGACGCCTGCGCTTACAGCAGCAGTGACAGCGTGGTCCAGGTGGGCGACTTGGTCGCAAAGGGTCCGGACTCGCGCGGGGTCCTGGCACTGGTCCGCACGCTCGGGATTCGAGCCGTGCGCGGCAACCACGATCACGCTGTGCTGCGCTGGCGAAGCGCCGTGGTGCACGAACAGGCCAAAGGGCATGGCTCGCACCACATGCTTCTCGCTCGCGAGCTCAGCGCCGACGACTGGACAGTCCTGAGCACGCTTCCGCTCTTGCTGTCGCTGCCGGAGCACGGGATGGTTGTGGTGCACGCTGGCCTCGTGCCCGGAGTGGCACTGGCCGCGCAAGCGCCCGACCTCTTGATGAACATGCGCACGTTGCGCCCTGACGGGACAGGCTCCCGCCGCGCCGAGGACGGTGTGCTCTGGGGAACGGCTTGGCCGGGACCCACGCTCGTGGTCTTCGGCCACCACGCGACTGCAGGCCTGCAGCGACACCCGTACGCCGTCGGCCTCGACACCGGCTGCGTGTATGGCGGAAACCTCACGGCGTATGTGCTGCCCGATGACCGTTTCATCTCCGTTGCTGCGCGCGAGGCCTATGCGCCGATCAGCAACGGGTCCCTCCGGGGAACTCTGTGAACGCGGGAGTGAGTCGCGCAGCCTCGCACCGCGTCCTGGCCGGCACGCTCAGCGAGCTGGTCCCCAACGCGGTGCTGACCGTCGACCTGGCCGCCGACGCCGACGGCAAACCGCGCCAGGCCATCGTGCTACGCGACGAGAGCGGGACGCCACGCGCGTATCGCAACCTCTGCCAACACTTACCCGTGCCTTTGGCCAGCGGCCCGCGGCGCTTCCTCATGGCGGGACACCTGGAATGCAAGACGCATGGCGCACGCTATCGTTTGGCGGATGGGCTCTGCGTCTTCGGCCCTTGCATCGGCGCATCACTGCTGCCCATGGCGATCGAGCTCGACGCGGAACGAATCTTCGTCCTCGACCCAAGCGTCGACGCCGCACCATGAACGACAACGCTGCAGCATGCTGCAGCAGGAGCGAGGCGACGCTCTTCAGTTGGCGTGCGCGGCAGCGTTGCGCATGCTCTGTGACGCCGGGCACGAGAGCGGCCCGAGCTGCGCCCACGGCACATCTTCACTGTTGCGCAGCAGCTCGCGCCGGGCAGTGAGCACCTCGCAGCCGGTCGTGGTCACGAGCACCGTGTGCTCGAACTGCGCCGAGAGCGAGCCATCGGCCGTGATGACGGTCCACTCGTCGTCGAGCACCTTACAGGCAAAGTGACCGACATTGATCATCGGCTCGATCGTGAAGACCATGCCGGCGCGCAGCCGTTTGCCGCTGCCACGCACACCGTAGTGCGGCACCTGTGGAGCCGTGTGGAATTCCCGGCCGATGCCATGGCCGACGTAGTCGCGCACCACCGAGCACGACATCGATTCCGCATACGTTTGTATGGCAGCGCCGATATCCCCGATGCGGGCGCCCTCGCGCACCTCGGCGAGGCCCAACTCGAGGCAACGCCGCGCCACCTCGGTCACGCGCTTGGCCTCTGGACTCGGCTCACCCACGTAGAAAGTCGCACTGGTGTCGCCGTGGAAGCCGTTCTTCGCCGGCAGATACGACGTGACATCCACGTTGACGATGTCCCCCTGCGAGAGCGTGCGCTTGCCGGGGATGCCGTGGCAAACCACCTCGTTGACGCTGGTGCAGACGCTCTTCGGAAAGCCGTTGTAGTTGAGCGGTGACGGCCAAGCGCCGTGCGCAAGCGTGTAGTCGTGCACCAGCGCGTTGATGTCGTCCGTGTTGATGCCCGGCCGGATGTGAGGCCCGACCATCACCAACGTATCGGCCGCCAACTGGCAAGCCTCGCGCATGCGCGCAAGCATCGACGGCGTCATGATTTCGATCGCGCTCACGCTCTTCCTCCGGCCAGAAACCTAGGGTCTGGCCGAGGCCCCAGCAACCCTTTCAGGGCGAGATCGCGCGAGCTGCAGCGCGCGATCAGAGCGAAGCCATCGTGTAGATGACGACCAGACAGCCAGCCAGAAACGTCAGTCCGAAGGCGAAAAGACGTGGTCCCGTCCAGTAGGCCTCTTCGCGTGCGATGCGTGCTTCGTGGGATTCACTCACGGCGTGCCTCCATCAAAATCCGGCGGGTTCTTACCCGCGCCGGCCACGCGCGTCAATCGCGCAAGGCAGCGTGGCGCCTAGCACGCTCGGCCCCGTGCAAAAAAAACGGCCCGACGGGGGCAATCCGTCGGACCGTAGAGTGCGCTCGAACAGGCAGGTGCCGGGCGCACACAAGATCGGGGTCGCGCTCAGTCGAAGTCGAGCTCGTTCGGCGCGCGCTCGTTGAAGTCCTCGTGGGAGGCCTGGAACGTCGCTTCCGCCTCCAAGTCGGCGACCGAGAAGCCAACTTTCTGCATCGGGCGCAATTCTTCACGTTCGAAATCGGCGTAAGAGCCGTAGTTCTTCGGAACGCCATAAGGAATCATCTCGACCACCTTCCTCTCGGGAACTGCTCGACCGTGAATCGTCGATGATACCTGCAACGGCAGGAGATCATCCAT
>JADGRG010000286.1 GCA_017881145.1 Sandaracinaceae bacterium
CAAAGCCGTTTATCCGGCTCAGGGCGTCGCCGAAGTCATCTCCATCGAGGAAAAGGATATCGCGGGTAACCGCCTCAAGTTCTACGTGCTGCGGATCCTGGACACCAATCGCAAGATCATGGTGCCGGTGGCCAATGCCAAGAGCGTCGGCCTGCGGCCGCCGATCAGTGAACAAGAGATCCGAGAAATCTTTGCGATCCTGCGGGAACGCACCATCGCCTTCGACAACCAGACGTGGAACCGCCGCTACCGTGGTTTCATGGACAAGATCAAGACCGGTTCGGTCTTCGATGTGGCCGAAGTGATGCGTGATCTCTATCGCCTCAAGGCCGAGAAATCGCTCTCCTTCGGAGAGCGTCGCATGCTCGAAACTGCGCGCGCGTTGATCGTCAAAGAGATCGCCGTGGCTCGCGAGAAGAGCGAAGACAAGATCCAAGCGGAGATCGAAGAGATCTTCGACACGAACTGAGCAGAAGAGAGCCATCGGCAGAGGCGCAGGTGCGCCACGCGAACGACGCAGGGCGGGAGAGACGTTCCTCCTGTGATCGCGCGCGGCAGGTCCAGGTGACGACCTCTCGCCTTTGGCAACTTCCGGCAACGTCTGCGCATGCGCGGGCGTTTGCCGAGGCTCTGCTGGAGTCTTCAACTTGCTCGCATCGTTGACATGGAAGCTGATCGTCGTGCCGGAGCGCGCGTGGCCGCAGCTCATGGCGGCGTGCGACCAGCCGGAGGCACTGCCTGCCCCGGCCGTGCACGCGGCGTCGATCGCTGCGCTCTCTGTCAGTTGCGTGCTTTTCGGAGCGGCGACTCGCACGGGCGCCTCCGTCGGCAGTGTGGCGGTCGCCGTGCTTTCGGCCATCGCCGGCTATCTGGGTTCGGCTGCGCTGGTGGTTGCGATCGTGCCACGCCTTTTGTCCGTGTCGGACACTCTACAACATTTAGTTGCAAGGTTTGCATCGGCAGCAGCGCTGCCGGTGTTGGCCAGCGGGGTCGTGAACATCTTCCCGCTGGCACTGGTTTCTTTCTCTGCGGTCGCTGTTTCGGCCGCTCTCACGTTTCGTTCTGGGTCGCTCGGTGCGCGTGACTTCCTCGGGATGGAGGGAGCCCCAAGGACTCGCGCTGCTACCGTGACCACCGTGGTCTCGACCCTACCCGCGCTCTGTGCAGCGCTCTTTCGCGCGAGGCATTGAGATGCGCGCGAAGGCAATTCCTATGAACAACCTCTCCCCCAGATTTTCGCCGGACCCATGGCAGGCAACTCACTCGTCATCAATGTCGATATTGCAGAAACCCGCGTCGCTCTGATCGAGCAGGGCGCAATCACCGAGATCTTCGTGGAGCGCGATCAGGACAAGAGTCCGGTCGGCAACGTATTTCTCGGCAAGGTGACGCGTGTGCTGCCCGGGATGCAGGCCGCATTCATCGATATCTCGCTCGATCGCGCGGCATTCCTCCATGTCGAGGATGTCGTGCCCCAAGAGGACATGGACAACCTCTTGAACAGCGAAGAAGCCGAGGACGCCGAGGAGAGCCTCGACGCCGACGACGCAGCCGGTGGTGAGGCCGACGCCGAGCCCAAGCCGAGGGCTGTCGCACGCAAGGTCACTCGTGCCACACCGATCCGCGACGTGCTCAAGGAGGGGCAGTCGTTGATGGTGCAGGTCAGCAAGGGCCCGATCGGAACCAAAGGCGCGCGGGTCACCAGTCACATCGCGCTGCCAGGGCGCTACGTGGTGTATTTGCCGACCGTCGAGCACATCGGCATCTCCAAGCGCATCGGCAACGAGCTGGAGCGTAAGCGCCTGCGCGAGGCCATCGACGCCGTGAAGCCGCCGCAGGGTGGGTTCATCGTGCGCACGGTCGCGACCGGCCTGACCAAGAAGCAGCTCAAAGCCGATGTCGGCTACCTGATCAAGCAGTGGGAGCAATGCTCCAAGCGTCGCTCCGAGGTCAAGACCGCGCCCGCATTGCTCTACGAAGATCTCGACATCACCCTGCGCGTGGCGCGCGACTACTTCACCGAGGGCATCGAGAAGATCGTCATCGATTCACCCTCGGAGTATGAGCGATTGCGCGCGTTCATCGGCACGTTCTTGCCGGAGCGCGTCGGCGACGTCGAGCTCTATCAAGGACGCGACCCGATCTTCGACGAGTACGGCATCGAAGACGAGATCGCGCGTGCTCTCTCGCGCAAGGTTCCGCTGGCCTCGGGCGGCTACCTGATCATCGACCAGGCCGAAGCTTTGACCGCGATCGACGTCAACACCGGACGCTTCACTGGCAAAGGCAAAGACGTCGAGGAGACGATCTACCAGACGAATCTGGAAGCCGTGCAGGAGATCGCTTACCAGCTCCGCTTCCGCAACATCGGCGGCCTGATCGTGCTCGACTTCATCGACATGGAGCGGCCAAAGAACCGCGACCGTGTCTACAAGCTCTTGGTCGAGGCGCTCAAGAAGGACCGCGCCACCACCACCATCACGCGCATCAGCGAGCTTGGCTTGATAGAGATGACTCGCAAGCGCACGCGCGAATCGCTCGGCCGCACGCTCTTCGAGCCCTGCTTCTTCTGCGACGGCACTGGCCAATTGCAGTCAAAGACCACGATCTGCCACGAGATCGTCAGACAGATCCGTCGTGAAAAGGACTCGCTTCCGGGCTACAAAGTGATCGTGAACGCTCACCCAGCGATTTGCGACATGCTCAAGCGCGAGCACAAAGCTGCCCTCGAGGAAGCGCAGAACCGCTTCACTCGGCAGATCGTCGTCAAGCCGCACAAGGAGTACCATCTGGAGCAGTTCGATCTCAAAGGTGCGTGATGAGCTCCGAAAACGAACAGAAGCCGCGCGAAGTGCGCGTGACGATCAACAAGGAGTTCGAGTCGTTCGACGACTTCATCCGCGAGTACGTCACGAATATCTCGAAGACCGGCGCGTTCGTGAAGCGGGCGGACCCGCTGCCGATCGGCACCGAGGTGAATCTGAAGTTCACCGTGATCATGGACGACCTCGAGACCATTGAAGGCGTCGGCAAAGTGGTGCGAGTGCAGGACGACCCACCGGGAATGGGCGTCGTGTTCACCACCGTCAGCCAATACTCCCAGCACTTGCTGGAGCGGCTGCTGACCAAGAACCACGAGCACACCTGAATCTGCGCGCAGACTCTCTTGCTCTTCAGGTGGGTGGCGTGATCTTGAGATAGCCGCCCGAGATCAGCACCGCGAAGCACTCCGCGATCTTGATGTCGTCGAGCGGGCAGTTGTTGAAGACGGCCTCGATCTGCGTTTGGTGTAGCACGACCTGCAACACGTCGAGCTGCTCGGGTGTGAGGTCTCGCAGCTTGGCCGTGAGCGGACGAGACAGAGCGATGCGCGAGAGCATCGAGGGCAACTCGATGCGGTTGACCTCGTCGAAGATGCGGATGCCTTCCATCAGCGCACCTTCTGCGGACATCGCCATGCGGTTGGGCAGCTGCCCCTCCTCGGCCGGCTCCATGTAGAAGGTGCCGTGACGCCAGGTGATGATCCGATAGATGCTCTTCTCGGGGGCGAGCACCTCCGAATCGTTGATGGTCGCCAGGATGATGATGCCCTTCTCGAGATAGACCTTGCCGATGTCGGTGTAGGTCTTGACGACGAGGACGCCGGTCTTGCGCGAGGAACCGAAGAGCTGCAACAAATCTGGTAGCGGAACTTCGTCGATGGCGCCGGACATGCTGCGCACTTGGTTCGTGCGCCTGTGCGCTGCGACCTCCTGCAGCTGCTTGGCAGCGGGCGCAGCGCCCACCGCGGCTTCGGATGTCACGAGCTTGATGATGCTGGTGCCGATGAGCACGCGATCGCCGTCGTTCAGCACCGCACGCTTGACGCGCTCGCCATTGACGAACGTTCCGTTGGTCGACCCGAGATCCTGGATGGTCACCTGATCCCCGTTCACGGCGATCTTGGCGTGCCTCCGCGAAACCATGTCCTCGACGAGCACCATGTCGAGATCGCTGGAACGGCCGACCACAATCTCGGAATTGGCTGCCAGAGGGAACTCGCCCCCTTGGTACTTCCCCGAGATGAAACGCATCGCGTAGTGCTTCATGGACTAGTGGCTTCTGAGCTCAATGCGGAACCGATGCGCCCTACCAGGACCTCCTGCCGACAACCATGGGCCCGCGGAATTAAGTTAGGATTTCCGAGGGGTCCAGGTCAAGGCTTGCGCCCGACTCGGTGAGCGAGTGTTGAAAATGCCTGCGGCGCCGGCCGTGGCTGTGCCGGCCGCCGGGAGCGGAAGCGCACGCCTTACGAAGGCCACACGGAACGCTCGCGCAAGTAGTAGGGTTGCCGTCGATCATGGATCGGGCTTGGCGGGCGCTGCGTCTTGGGGTTTGGGCGACGATCGCGGCGCTCATCGCAGGCCTTGGCGGGGCCACGGCGGCCAGAGCGCAGGCTCCCGACCCCCATCTGGTGTGGCGCACCCTCCACACCGAGCACTTCGACATCACCTACCACGAGCCTCTCGGTCCGTTGGCCCAGCACTTAGCCGACGCGGCCGAGCGGGCCAACCGCGTGGTCGGAGCGACACTCGGCTACCAGGCCAGCGAACGCACGTTGGTCCTGCTGAGCGACGAGACTGACGACGCCAACGGCAGCGCAACAGTGCTGCCACGCAATGAGCTCCACCTCTTCGCGTCGGCACCGGACGACCTCTCGACCATCGGCGACTACGACGACTGGATCGCCACACTTGTAACACACGAGCACACACACATCCTGCACCTCGATCAGATCGGCGGCCTGCCGGCGCTCCTCAATCACTTGCTGGGCAAGACCTTCGCCCCCAACACCGTGCAGCCACGCTGGTTCATCGAAGGCATCGCCACCTACGAGGAGAGCGCTCACACGTCCGGGGGACGCGGGCGTTCCTCGCTCTTCGACATGGTGCTGCGCATGGACGTCCTGGAAGGCCGAGTGCTCGGTTTGGCGCAGATCAGCAACGACCCGGTGCGCTGGCCGCACGGCGATATCCGCTACCTCTACGGTTCGCGCTTTCTCAACTTCATCGCCGAGCGCTATGGCGAGGCCGCGCTCTCTCAGATGGGTCGGGACTACGGGCGCCAAACCATCCCTTACGGGGTCAACCGCATCGCCAAGCGCGCCACCGGCTTCACCTTCGTAGAGCTCTACGATCACTTTCGCGATGCGATGGCCGCCCACTACGAAGCCCAGCGCGACGCCATCGTGAGCACGGGTATCGTCGAGGGCAGGAGCCTCACCAAGCATGCCGACCTGACACGCTCGCCGCGCTACCTGCGTGACGGCAGACTCGCCTACTACGCTGAAGACGGCCTGCGATCTTCAAGACTACGCACGCTGGACGGCACGGCTCTGACCCGCACCACCAGCGAAGCGGTGTTCGCGCCACATCCGGATGGCCGCACCCTCATCTACAGCCAGGTCGCGCCCTACCGCGACATCTATGCCTATCACGATCTCTTCCGCCTCGACCTGGCCTCGGGCGAAAGCGAGCGGCTCACTTACGGCCTGCGAGCAAGCCAACCGGATGTGTCCAGTAGCGGTCGCGAGGTGGTCTTCGTCACGCAGGGCGCAGGGACTTCAAACCTCGAGGTCTCAGAGCTGCATGATGTGGAGGCGTCGCACCGCGTGGTCTATCGCTCGGGCGCGTTCGAGCAAGTCTTCACCCCGCGCTACTCGCCGGACGGCAAGCACATCG
>JADGRG010000287.1 GCA_017881145.1 Sandaracinaceae bacterium
CTTGCAGGTCAGTGCGGGCGGCAGCGGCAGCGGCTTCGAGGAAGCGCTCTTCGACGCCATCCACGCCGTAAAAGGCGTCTACAAGGCAACGCCACTCTTGCAGCAGACCGCCATCCTGCGCGATCCGCGCGCAAAAGGAGAGCGCATGCTGCTGCTGGGCGTGGACCTCCTGGGCGAGGACGACGACTACTTCCGCTCCTACGCATCCACTGAGCTCACGGCGATCAAGCTCGATCCGCTGGCGTTTCTCAACTCGCCGACCAACATCATCATCAGCCGCAGCCTCGCCAACAAGCTCCACTACAAGCTGCACGACAAGATCCCTCTGGCCACGCCAGAGGGTGTCAAAGACTTCGACATCTGGGGCTTCATCGAGAACGAAGGCGTGGGCCGCGCCTTCGGCGGCTCCATCGCCGTGATGTATTACCAGGCCATGCAGGTTGCGTTCGGCCGCGGGCAGAACATCGACCGTATCGACCTCGCGGTGAAGGCGGGTGCCGACACCAGCGCCGTGATCGCGCAGGTGCAAGCCAGCCTCGGCAAGGCGTTCCACGTGGAGCGACCGGAGCGCAAGAACGAGCGCATCGCCAAGATGCTGGTCGGCCTGCGCACGGGCCTGATGATGGGCAGCATGATCGCCCTCCTGGTCGGCGTCTTCCTGATCCACAACACGATGTCCATCAGCGTCGTGCAGCGCAAGCGCGAGATCGGCATCCTGCGTGCGCTCGGGATCACCCGCAAGGAGGTCACACGCCTGCTCACCCTGGAAGGCTTCCTGCTGGGGTTAGTGGGATCCACGCTAGGCGTGCTGCTGGGCATCGCACTGGCGAGAGTCATGCTCAGTGGCGTGAGCCACAGTGTGAACGAGCTCTACCTGCAAGTGAGCGTGACCAAGCTGCGCTTCGACTCCACGCTCTTGATCGGCGGCTTCGTGCTGGGTGTGGTCGCCGCCACCCTGGCCTCCGCATTCCCAGCGCGTCGCGCTGCACGCCCCAGCCCGGTCGAGACGCTGCGCACCTTCGCATTGATGACGGTCGCGCCACCACCCGCCAAGCTGACACGCATCGACGTGATCGCGCTTCTGCTCTTGCTGCTCTCATTTTTCCTCTTGCGCATCCCGCCCATGCACGAGGTTCCCGCTGGCGCGATGGCGGCAAGCGCAGCGCTCCTGCTCGGTGGGGCGCTGCTGATGCCGCGCCTCGTGCAGCTAGTACACCTCTGGCTGCGACCCGTGATGCGACAATGGTTCGGCCTCGAAGCGCAGCTCGCCACCGATAACCTCCCACGCGATCTGGGCCGCACGGCTGCCACCGCAGGCGCATTGATGGTCGGCGTGGCCATGGCGATGAGCTTCGCCGTGTTCATCGGCAGCCTCACGACCAGCATGATGGAGTGGATCGACCGCAGCATTCCCGCCGACCTCTTCGTCACCAGCGCCGCTCGCTTCGCGGGCGTGAAGAACGTGCCGATGTCGGCCGCGCTGCGCGACGACCTCATCGCGGTACCCGGCATCGAGCTGGTCGAGCGCCTACGCATCATCGACATCGACTTCCGCAACTCTCCGGTCAAGCTGCTCTCGTCCGACACCGCAATCTACGAACAACGCTCGCACGTCACCCTGCTCGAAGGCACCCAGGAGGATGCCTTGCGCAAAGTGAAGCAGGGCGGCGTGCTGGTCAGCGAGAATTTTTCACGTCGCTTCAACGTGCACCTTGGCGACAAGATCGAGCTGAGCGTGAAGGATGGACCCCGCGCCTTCGAGGTCGCCGGCGTGGACATCGACTACACCAGCGATCAAGGCACGCTCTTGATGGAGCGTGATTTCTACGTGAAGTATTGGGGCGACGATCAAGTCGACACCTTCAAGGTCTATCTGCGCAAGGGTGCCGACATCGAGCAGGTGCGCAGCACCATCAACCGGAGCTACGGCGCACGCTTCGACCTCTTCGTGCTCACCAATCGCGAGTTCAAAGCCGAAGTGGTCGGCCTGCTCGACCAGGTGTTTGCTGTGATGCGCGTGCTAGAGCTGGTCGCGCTGGTGATCGCGGTGCTGGGCGTGGTGAACGCGCTCTTCGCGAGTGTGATCGATCGGGTGCGCGAGATCGGCGTGCTGCGCGCCGTGGGCATGCAGCGACGGCAGGCGCGCAAGATGATCGTCGTGGAAGGCCTGCTGATCGGGCTCTGCGGCGTCAGTGGAGGCGCCTGCGTGGGCTCGGCCACCGGCTGGGTGCTGCTGGCCCACATCAACCTGGTACAGAGCGGCTGGTATTTCCCCTACCGCCCTGCCTGGCTTTCGGTGTTCGAGACCGCCGTACTCGCGATCATCGTCTCGGGCTTGGCCGCTTCATATCCCGCTCGACGCGCCGCGGCATTGGTGGTTGCCGACGCCCTCGAGTACGAGTGAGCGCGAAACCTACGCGCAGCAGAGAATCTGCGACATTGTTGGCTCCGCAACGCTTGCGGGCTTGAAGCCGTGCCCCGCATCGTGGTCAATTCACAGGCCCCAGAGCGCAGGACATTCCGCGCTTGGCGGAGGAGCGAATCTGTCATGGCCGAAAAGTTGGAGCTCGACCCAGTCTACGTGATCGAGTCGATCCCGGTCGGCGGCGAGAACCAGATCTCCGAGCAGGAATGCGCGAGCGAAGGCATTCCCAGACCCAGCAATCTTCGGATGTATCCGGAGTTCGGTCGCGGCGGCATGGGGCACGTGCATCCGGCGACCGACCGCAGCCTCTTGCGGCATGTCGCGCTCAAGCGCCTCGACAAGCAATACGCGAGCAACCCCTTCTACCGCGACGGGTTCATCGCCGAGGCCCAGATCACGGGCCAACTGGAGCATCCCAACATCGTGCCGGTGCACGAGCTGGCGATCGACGAGGGCGGCATGCCCTACTTCACGATGAAGCTCGTCCAGGGCATGTCGTTTGCGGGCTGGCTTGCCGATCCACGCCATCCGGTCGGCTCCACCGACCGCCTCGAGCAAGGCCTCGAGATCTTCCTCAAGGTGTGTGATGCGATGGCCTACGCGCATCACCGCGGCGTCATCCATCGAGATCTCAAACCGGAAAACGTGATGGTCGCCGACTTCGGTCAGGTCTATCTGATGGACTGGGGGCTCGCGCGCCTGAGCAAGACGCGACCGGCCTCGGGGATGCAAGCGCAGATGGAAGCCGCGGGTCCAGTCGGAACGCCTGCCTACATGGCGCCCGAGCAAGCGCATGGGGATCCTGCCCTGATGGACGAACGCACCGACGTGTTCGGCCTGGGTGCGCTGCTCTACGAGCTCGTCAGTGGCAAGCTGCCCTATGGCCCCGACGCTGCCGCGCGAGTGCTCATGCTGCGCGCGCACATGGGGGAGGTCGTGCCCATCGACCACGCCATCGCCGGCATCGGTGTATCGAAGCGCTTGCGCGACATCATCGCGCGCGCCGTCGATCCGGACAAAGCGCGACGCTATCAAAGCGTTGTAGAGCTGCGGCGCGAAGTGCAGGCTTTCTTGCGCGGCGGCCTCTATCTTCCACGACGACTCTTCCGGCCGGGCGCCATCATCCTGCGCGAGGGCGACGTTGGCGATGCGGCTTACATGATCATCAGCGGGCGCTGCCGAGCGTATCGCAGCGTTGGCAGCGAGCAGGAAACGCTGGCTGTGATGAACCCCGGCGATGTCTTCGGCGAGATGGCGCTCCTGCTCGACGAGCCGCGCTCCGCCAGCGTCGAGGCGGTCGACCAGGTCACGGTCTTGGTCCTCGACAAGAGCACCATGACGGACGGTCTCGGCATCGACGGTTGGACGGGAGCCTTGGTGCGGGCGCTCGCCCAGCGCTTCCGGGACCTGGAGAAGAAGGTGCGGGGCGCGGGCCTTCGCCGCAGCGCACAACCGCCGCGCTGAGCCTGCCCACACGCACTCTGCGCTTGCGACGCGCCGTAGCCCTGTGTCAGCGCTCGCCTGGATCCTTGTGGGGCGCCACGGGCTCGATCTTCTTCACCAGGGTCAACGTGATGAGCGTGAACACTGCGCCGAGCGCCGTGAGCTGCCAGAGCCCGTAGCCGGCTGCGATGCCAAGGCCGGCGGTGACCCAGATCGCCGCCGCCGAGGCCAGATTCCGCGGCACCTCGTGGCCAGAGTCACGCAGCGACTGACGCACGATGTCGCCGGCTCCGAGGAGCCCCACCCCGGTTGCAACACCCTGGATCACCCGGCTGATGGCTTCCCCGGACGCACCGACCGCCAAGGGTCCGATCACGAAGAGCGCAGACCCCATCGACACCAGCATGTGCGTGCGCAACCCGGCAGGCTTGCCGGTGACTTGGCGGTTCCAACCGATCACGCCTCCGCCGACCAGCGCCAGCACCAACCTGAACACCATGGTCCGCCAGTCATCGGGCTGTATGTAGGGTGTGTTCATCGGCACGGCTCCGCCCCGCCATCCTACACCAACCTGCGTGCAGCATGGCCAAAGCGACTTGTCGTCGCTGACCCACACTGTGTCCGCCACTCGCTGCGCGGAGTGCGCGAGAACAAACTTCCGTCACACTAGTGGATGCGACCCAGGGTAATCTAGGAGCGCGGAAACGTGAGTGGGGGGTGCGCGGCAGTGGCCTCGACACTCCGAGGCAAGATCCGACGGGTGCGTGTCTCGCGCGCGGATGAGGCGGATGAGTGGATGAGTGGACGGCGTGAGTCTTCGACAACAGGAGTCAGGGCACTTGAGTCAACAACGTTGGTCCATTGGCAGCCTGCTGGTTGTGTCACTAAACCTCGTCGCGTGGCCGGGCGCAGCGCAGCAGACCCAGGTCAAACCTTGGTTCGAGGTCATCGTCGACACCTCGGGGTCGATGGGCGCCAACTGCACCAACGGCGGAACCCCTCCAACGTGCAGCGCCAACAACAGCTGCGGCTTACCGCGCACCCGCATCGGTGACGCGAAGTGCGCCCTGCAGAACATTCTCAATTCCACGGGTGACGCCAGCTTCGGCCTGATGGACTTCACACATCCGTGCAGTGCCACCTGCGCCAACGCCAATAGTGGCTACACGTCAACCAACGCTTGTGACGGACAGTTTCTCTCCGCCATCGGGAACAACAACTACGCGGGGCTCAGCTGGGTCGATGGCCAGTGCACGGGCTCGTGCACCGGCGGCATTACGCAGGAGCTCTACTCCAACGGCTACACGCCGATCGCTGCGTCATTGCAGCGCGCGCAGCAGTACTTCCAAGGCACTTGGCCTGGCGGTGCTGTCACTTCACCGACCGCGACGGATGCCTACGTGGGCTGCCGCCCCGTGGCGGTCATCCTGCTCACCGATGGCGACGAGACCTGCAGCACGGCGGCGGCTGGAATTAGCGCAGCGACTGCACTGCACACAAGCACTGTCCCCGCGCCGGGGAATAAGACCGTCGCCCTTAACATCAAGACCTACGTGATCGGCTTCGGGCTCACGGCCCCCTACGCGAACATCGAGAATCTCGCCACTGCCGGCGGCACCGACGCGCCTGGGACGTACAAGGGGTTCTATGCGCAGAACGAAGAAGACATTTCGGCGGCCCTGAACCAGATCATCACGAACTCACAAGTCCAAGAGGTCTGCAACGGCGTCGATGATGACTGTGACGGGCTCATCGACGAGGACACCCCGAAGTACTGCGACGTCAATGCCATCCGCACCGCAA
>JADGRG010000288.1 GCA_017881145.1 Sandaracinaceae bacterium
AACGGGGCACCAGCACGTGGACTTGACCTTGCACGCCAGCGCGGAAGTTGAGCTTCAGTACCTCGAACTGGTAGTCCAGGCCCGCACTGGTGCTGATGCGATCGTTGTCGACGTAGTTGGTACGTCCGGTCTGCAGCGGCACGGGGCTCGGCACGTACATGCCATCGATGAAGGTGCGCAGGTGGCCGTAGCTGTGGCGTAGCCCGGCGCCGATGTTGACCGTGTTCGACCACGCATACCTTCCGCTCGGCCGGTCGCCCATGCGATCGACGTATTGCGACCACATGCCCAAGACTGCAGTCGCAACCACGGCGAGCTCGTGCTGGTCGGTGGGCGTGGAGATGCCGTCGGAAATGAGATCGTAGCTGGCACCCAAGCCGAATTGCCACGGCACGTAGTCGTGGGTTGCCGTGCGCGACGCGCTCTGCTTATTGCCGTTGGGCAAGAAGGTGGCGAATCCGGTGACGATGTCGAAGCGCTGCACGGAATGGACCGTGCCGCTGAAACGAAGGCGGTTGGTCGGCGTATAGGCAAAGGCCAGGTGTGGGGCGAGAGAAGCCTGGACGCCGACGTTGGTGGAGAGCAGGAGCGTATGGCTCAGGTCGTCGGCGTTACCGACGAACGAGCCTGCGCTCGCGACGTTGCGAAGGCTGAGTGTGAAGTCGACACCGATCGCGAGCTGCGACAAGAGCTGTGAGCCCACCCCGAACGCAAGCGAGGTCGCCTTCAGACGGTCGGAGTAGAGCTGCGGGTGCAGGCTGTTGCTGAAGTATTGCTCGCGCTCGTCCACGTAGAACGAATGCGCGGCGGTGAACTGCGAAAGCGGGACCAGCCCATAGATGCCGAGCACCAGCTTCTCGCCGATCAAAGGTGTCACCAGGCCAATGCTTTGGTAGGCGGTCAGGTTGCCGCTGCTGCCCTGGCTCTGGCGTGGGGTTGCAGCCAGCGCCAGCGGACACTGGGGTGGCTGGCAACCCTGACGCAGCCACGAGGTCGGGATCGATGGTTGCGCGAAGACCGTGCCGTTAGCGTGGATCGCTCCGCGGTATTCAACAGGAACGTCGTTGCCAGCGTTGCGTCCGTCGAGTGAAAGCTGGATCGCGTCGTTGAGAATGAAGACGCCGGTCTGGAACCCGGGCCGCGCCTTGGGCAAGAGCGCAGGGTTGAAGTACGTGGAAGCAGCGCTGGGCCCAGTCGCGCGAGCGTTGAGCCCGCCTTGCTCACCTACGCCGCCCACCAGCTCGAAGAGTGGTGATGCATGCACCTGCGACGCAACCAGCACGCACGCGAACAACGAAGTGAAAAGAAGTGTCTTCATCGCTCTACGTCTGACAATCACCTGCGATCGCAGTTCGCCGATGCTGGGATCCGACGCCAAGAGCCGAAGGCTGCTTGGCGGGTATGACAACTAGTGCGGAGCTCTTCGTCGGCTACAAGCTCGCGGGATCGTGCGGCAGAGCGTCCTGGATATTGTAGCAAGTGTCTACATCGGCAGCGGCGTGGATCGCCTTCACCGCCGCGTCGCTGGGCGTCAGTCCCAAGCGGCGAAACTTCGCACGATGGCGTAGGCCTGCAGCCGGGACTGCGCCCGCCTGCAATAGGGCCCCGAGCCCCGAGGTGGCCATGATCGAGTCGCGGTCGTCGAAGCTTTCAGCTACCACGAACTCGGTCGATCCGAGCGCCACTTTGTAGGTCGCATCGCTCGCCATCTCATTCCAATCGCGCTGCACCGCGTTGCGCGTCCCCATGCTCGCCACGATGAAGGCGATGCCCGGAGAGCCGTCGCCGTCCCAGTCTTCGGCGCCGCTCGGGGCTTGCGCGGTGGGCAGCGCTGGGAGGATTGCATCCAGATCGGGATTGGTCGACACGCTGGCCGGCAGGTAGACGGCACTGGCGCAACCGCGCACCTGGTAGTGACGTTCCAAGCTGAAGACGCAGTGGTCTCCCTCCTTGTAGAAGAGACCACGGCGACCCGCCTCCTCGGTGTGTTTGGCCAAAGCCGCGGTGCCGGCACGGCTGATCGTGACTTGGGCGCTGCCGCTGACTTGAATGCCGCAGCTCATGGCAGCGGTGATGGTCACGTTGCGTCCGCTCTGGCTGATCTCGTAGTAGCTCCAGGAGCTGGCGGTCTGGATCGCGTTGAAGACCGAGTCGCGGCTGAAGGTGGTCTGCCGCGCGATCCACACGCCGTTCATGTCGCACTCGGGGTCCGCGGCGGTCGGCGTGGTCGGAGGGACCGCGCCATCTGCGCCGCTGTTCGGCTTGCCGCCAACAGCTGCATCGTGCGCGCTGGCACTCACACCGGCGTCCTGGCTCGACGCCCGCGCACCAGCGGAGCCAGTGGTGGAGTGCAGCGCCGTGCTCTGCGCAGCCCCGTGCGCTGCACCCGCATCGGCCACGTCCGTGGCACCGGCGACGTTGGTCAGGCCGTAGTCGGTGCCGATGCTGTCCTTGACAGTGCACGCCGAGCCAAGTCCGAGCAGCACGCCCGCAGCGCAGGTGAGCGAAAAGACCCGACCAAGCTGGCGACGCTCGGTTGCGGCGCGACCGTCGTCAGAGCGCAAGCGCCGATGCGTAGCCGTGTAGGTTGTATGCGCTGGATGTGCCGACATGTAACCGCCGAGAGTCGCTGGATGCAGACGGTTTCCTTTGAGTGGACATCGTGCCGCGAGTTGGCTCGCAATGCGAGCTGAGTGTCCGTTTTTTGCTCTATCAGGTCGCGCTGGCTTGTCTACACTGTGTGTCCGACCGGCTACCACTCTCGCTGCGGCTCGGATATCGTAGCGAGCTTGCGCAGCGCATGGTGGCATCTGCCCCTGCACGCGCACGCTAGGGGGCTGGGAGCTTGCGCGTGGCGCGGCAAAGATGGGGTTGGCGGTGCGGCGCACTGTGGCTGGGCCCGTGTGCGCTGGTTTGGCTGCTGACCGCCAGCTTTCTGCCGCGAGGCGCTCTGCGCCCATGATCCCGATGCGCTCCATCCGCAACGTCGTGCCGCTGGCCATCCTGGTCTTCGGCAGCCTGCTGGCGGCTTTCTCTCTACAGCGCGAGCTGAGAAGCAGCACCGAGCGCGTCGAGCAGGAGCGCTCGCGTCTGCTGGCATCGCTCGGCTCGAATCTCTCCAGCAACCTCGAGTACGCGCTCAACCGCGGCCGCGCGGATGCGGTGCACCAGCAGCTGGACATGATCGTCACCGTCGAGGACATGAGCACGGCGTTCGTTTGCGACGAGCACCGACGCATCGAGTTCGCCGCCGGGAGGAACATCGCAGAGGGCGCGACGCTGGAGCAGACGCGCTTTGCTCCGCTGGCTGCGGCCATCGCCGCAGCGCGTGCAACGCTGGTTGGCTCCACGCAGCTCGGGAGCGACCGCATGGACGTGCTCGGACTCTTCCCTTTCCAGCGAGCACCTGAATCCGGCGAGCTCCGCTCCGCTCACGTGACGGTGCTGGTGCTGGAGTCGAACCTAGCGAGCGCCAAACAGGTGGTGCGAGCCAACGCGTGGATTCGCTCCATCGAGCTGAGCGTAGGCCTGGCGGCGCTCTGCCTCATGTTCTGGGCGTTCTTGGCCAGGACGGTGACCAACCGGATCGATCGTCTGGTGACGGCGACCCGACGAGTGGCAGCCGGTGATCTCGACGCACGCAGCGGCCTTACGGGCAGCGACGAGCTCACCATGCTCAGTCGGTCCTTCGACGAGATGGCGCGGCAGTTGCGTCAGCGCAGCAGTGAGCAGCAACGAGTCCAGAAGGCGCTTGAAGACGAGATCTGCGTGCGGCGCAGCAGTGAGGCCAAGAACGACGCCCTCGAAGCCGAGCTTCGTCATGCGCAGAAGATGCAAGCCATCGGCACGCTCGCAGGTGGCATCGCTCACGACTTCAACAACCTCTTGGCCGCGGTGCTCGGCGCCACCGAGCTCGCGCTCTTGCGTGGTGACGAGCCCGAGCAAGTGCGTCGTTGTCTGCTCGACGTGCAAGCTGCCGGCCTGCGCGGGCGTGATCTGGTGCGACAGATCATGGCCTTCAGCCAGAAGAGCGCTCCCAAGCGCGCACGCGTCTCGCCGCGGGCTGTAATCGAGGAAGTGCTGCGCCTTGTGCGCGCACGCGTTCCTGAGCAGGTGGAGCTGCGCGCGGAGCTCGATCCACAGGCCGGCGAGGTAGAAGCCGATGAGTCACAGTTGCATCAGGTGGTGATGAACCTGGTCAGCAACGCCATCGATGCCTGCGCGATGCGCGCGACCAGCATCGTGGTGTCGCTCGGACGCGGAGCAGATCCCGGCTCGGTGCAGCGACGCCCGGAGCTGGGCCGCGGCGAGTGGGTGCGAATCTCCGTGCGCGACGACGGACCGGGCATGGACGCTGCGACGCTGCAGCGCATCTTCGAGCCCTTCTTCACGACCAAGGGGCCAGGGCGCGGAACGGGGCTCGGGCTCGCGGTCGTGCATGGCATCGTGGTGGCGCACAAGGGCGCGGTCTTGGTCGAGAGCACGCAAGGTCAGGGCTCGCGCTTCGACGTGTTCTTGCCACGCTTGTCTGACGCGACACACGCGGCCGTTGCCAGTGTCGCAGCATCACCGGCCGCCGTGGTAAGTGCACCGCAGGCCCACGTGGCGGTGGTAGACGACGACGCCCTGGTCGGTCGCACGACGGGCGCGCTGCTGCGACGCGCAGGCCTGCAGGCCAGCATCTTTTCGGATGCGAAAAGCTTGTTGGTAGAGGTCGAGCGTGAGCCGACACGTTTTTCGGTGGTGATCACGGACCTGATGATGCCGGGTATGTCCGGCATCGAGCTCGCGGAGCGCCTCACAGAGCAGAAGCCCCGCTTGCCGGTGGTGTGCATGACGGGCAACGTCGAGCTTGCGGAAAGGTTGCGAGCCGACGGTGGCAACGGATGCAAGCAGCTGGTGCTCGTCAAGCCATTCACCCAACGCGAGCTGATCTCCATCGTGCGCGAGGCGCTGCAGCGAGAAGCCGCGGACGCCGAGCTGCGCGCGAGCTGACGCGGGCAGCGCAACCAGGTGTTCGTCCGACTCGCGCTGCGAGTAGCGCGGAAGTCACTTCTTGCGCGCGGGCAGAACGTTCGACATCAGCGCTTGCGCATGCGTGATGGCGACGGCCAGCGCATCACTTGCATCGTGGGTCGGAAGCTCACGCGCTCCGAGGATGGCAGCGACGATGCGCGCAACCTGCTCCTTGTCGGCCTGACCACGACCAGCGATGGAGCGCTTCACGAGCGCCGGTGGATACGCTGCAACCTCTAACCCAGCGCTCGCCCCAGCCAGCAGAGCCACCCCGCGAGCATGCCCGAGCTTGAGCGCCGAGCCGGCAAAACGAGCATGGAAGATGTCTTCTACCGCCATCGCGGAGGGCGCGTAGCGGGTGATCACCGCGCCGAGCTCGGTGTAGATCGCAAGCAGGCGCATTTCGAGCCGCTCGTCTTTGCCAGCTTGGATGGTGCCCGCGCCGACGAAGCGCAGCCGTGTGCCCGTGCGCTCGATGACGCCCCAGCCGGTGCGAATGCTGCCCGGGTCCACGCCGAGCACGATCATAGCCACTCTGCCCACCAAGCTGCCGGCTGCGCCGCGCGCCGCGCCGCACCCCCCAGCTTGCTCATTGCGACATGCGCGCAAGCTCGGCTTCGGAGAGCTCGAAGTCGCTCCAGACTTTCTGCACGTCGTCGTGGTCCTCGAGCGCCTCGACCAGGTTCATCAGCACCTCGGCGTCGCGACCCTCGACGGTCTTCTTGGTCTTGGGAAGCTGTGCGAGCTCGGCTGCGCTGACCGGGATGCCGGCCGCGATCACAGCGCTGCGCACCACATCGAGCGCCGTCTTCTCGGTCGTGATCATCCAGCGATCGCCGATATCCTCGACGTTCTCCGCGCCGGCGCCCACTGCCACCTCGAAGAGCTTCTCTTCGGTGGCGGCTTCCTTGGGCAGAAACAAAAGGCCCTTACTCTCGAAGGCCCAGGCAGCCGTGCCGGGCGCACCGAGCGCACCGTTGTGACGCTCGAAGACCTTGCGCAGCTCGGGATTGGTGCGGTTCCGGTTGTCGGTCAGCGCTTCCATCAGGAAGAGCGTGCCTGCGGGGCCAACGCCCTCGTAGGTGATCTCCTCGTAGCTCACGCCTTCGAGATCGCCGGTGCCCTTCTTGATGGCACGCGTGACGTTGTCGCCCGGCATGTTGACGGCTTTGGCTGCGTCGATGGCTTGCCGCAAGCGTGGATTGCCGGTGGGATCGCCGCCGCCCATGCGCGCCGAGACGGTGATCTCCCGGATGATCTTGGTGAAGATCTTGCCGCGCTTGGCGTCGATGGCGCCCTTCTTGTGCTTGATGGAGGCCCATCGATTGTGGCCACTCATGGAAACCTCGGCATCTTCTGGCTCACGCGGAGCCACGTTTTCGGGGCTGGTCCCGAGCGCTGGGCACCCAGCGTCGCGTGGCGGGCAATATATCGACGTCGTGCCTCGCTCGCCAGGGTTAGTCGCACCTCGCAAGAGCTGCCGTCGGATTGCCCCAGCGGATGGCGCGTGAGCGGCCCGGCGATCCGTGCCATAAGCGTGCGGTGCTCGCGAGACTCGTAAGCCTAATCGCGCTCCTCTGGCTGGTCGGCGTCTGCCCGACCGCACGCGCCGAGCCCGTGCCCGGCGACCCGACGGCCTACGATCTTCGGATCGGGCTCTTCCCGGTCGCGTTTCAGGCGGGCGTCAGCCAGAGCTGGCTCGGCTCGGCGGCGCGCGTCGAATACGGCGTGCTTCGGAACCTGGACATCGGCGCCAGCGCGAAGGTCGGCTGGGCCAATGTCATCGGCGAGAAGAGCCAGCACAGCTACAGCTTCGGCGGCACGTTGGTGCTGCACGTCCAGCAGTCGATCGACGAACAGAAGCTGGCGGGCACGGTCTATCCGACGGATGTGCCTGCGGTGTCCGGCAACGGCACGGTGGGCGCGGATCACGAGCTCGACGTGCCGGTGAGCCAGCGTATCGGCGGACCACGCATGGGCACGGACCAAGACAACGACACCGCCGCGATGATGCGCTCGGTGTATTCGCTGCGCCTTGGTTTCAGCTATCAGCGCGCGGTGGAGAGCTCGCAGACCGATCCGAACCTGCAGGTCGTCAACACCCTGCCCATGCTGCACGCCGGCTACGGCTGGGGCACGCACTGGAACCTGGCCCCGCGCGTGACCGGCCGAACCGAGGTGGGGTTCCGGCGTTTCTACGTCGACCTGCTCGCGACCATGCCTTCGCTCACTACCTACCGCGTGCTCCACGCCGTGACCGATCAACCGCCCTCGATGTTTCCGCTCGGGCTGCGCATCGGCATGGAGGGTTCGATCGACGCATTCTGGCACTCGGCCCGCGGCGTCGGTTTCGCTTACACGCTCGAGCTCGGCGCGCTGCCGGGACGCGCTGGCCTCGAGGGTTACCTGCTGGTCGGGCTGGGCCTCGCGCTCGACGCCGCCACCCGCTGAAGCGGGTTGTTGTCGCGCTCACTTGTCGCTAAAGTCCCGCGCCATGTTGAAGCACAACACGTATTTCGAAGGCAAAGTGCAGAGTGTCGGGTTCGAGCGCCTGGGCCGTAAGCTGACGGCTGGCGTCATCGATCGTGGAGAGTTCCACTTCAACACCGACGCTCCCGAGCGCATGAGCGTGAGCAGCGGCGAGCTCTTCGTGCGCCTCACCGGCAAGAGCGAGTGGCACTCCTACCCTGCAGGTACGGTCTTCGAGGTGCCGGGCAAGAGCGGCTTCGACGTCAAGGTCGAAGAGCCTGCAGCTTACGTCTGCGAATTCCTCTGAGCTGAACCAGTCGTCGCGAAGCCTGCCGGAGTCGGCCTAGCGCTCGCACCCACCCACAGGCCAGCACTTTCGGTGTGCTTGGCTGCCTCGTCACGACAAGCATGTGCAATGCACACGTTTCCTGGAGCATTGCCGGAGCGCCGCTATGCTGTGACCGAGGTAACTCAGTCGTGCACGTGCTGGTGCTGGCTATTCAGTGGGAATGACGTCTAGCAAAGGGGAAGTCGTCGCGCGGCGCTACCGCGTCGAGAGCACGCTGGCCCAAGGCGGCATGGGCGAAGTGCTCGACGTGGTCGACTCGCAAAGTGGGCGCAGGACGCCCTCAAGCGCATGCTCAACGCGGATGACGCGCGCTTGCGCAGCATGTTCGAGCGCGAATACCACACGCTGGTCGCGCTGCGGCACCCGCGCATCATCGAGGCCTACGAATACGGCGTCGATGCCGGACGGCCTTACTACACGATGGAGCTGCTCGACGGGCAGGACCTACGAGAGTTCAAGCACGTGCCGTATCGCACGGCCTGTCGCTACCTGCGCGACATCGCATCGTCGCTGGCGCTCTTGCATTCGCGACGCTTGCTGCATCGTGACGTGAGTCCGCGCAACGTGCGCGTGACCAGCGACGTCGGAGCGTTTCGCAGCGAGAAGCGCGCCGCGCACGAACTGATCCGGTTGCTCGGACCGCTCGCGATTGCGGGCTACCGCGTCGATCGACGCCTGGCGATTCAATATGGCGACGAAGCCGTGGAAGTGCTGCGCTCCTTGATTGGCTTGCGCACCGCGGAGCGCTTGCGGCCGTATGGAGCGTTGGTTCCGTGGCGCGGAAAACCCAGCGCTGATCGCGCAATGTGAACGCCTCGCGCGCCAGCTTCGCGCGCAGCTGCGTGCTGAAGGCGGCGAGGCGATGTCTCCGGCAGAGCGCGCGGAGGAAATGCGCTCAATGGAGAGCACGATGCGTTCGGCGCTGAGCCAGTGTTCCGGGCCCGAAGCGCGGGCCGAGCGTGCACTTTCGCTGCTCCTGTCGCACCTGCATGCGCGCGAAGGATATCTCTTCATGCATCAGCCGGGCTCGGAGGCGCTGACGCTGGTCGCCCCGCAGCACGGCGACGATCCGCCTACCGCCCTGCACGAACACCTGCTCTGCGCCGTCGCAGAGATCGATGGTTTGAACGAAGACGCGACCGCCTTGGTCGCAGAGGTGCCGACGAATTCGGAGCTGACCAAGTCGCATGTGATGGTGGGCGAGCACGCTTACCGCACGGTGCTGCTCACCAGGGAACACGAGGGCGTGCAGCAGGTGATAGCTGCGGCTGCAGTTCGAGACGCCGGCCAGGGTGGACGACCGGCGCGGCAGCAAGTGCTGCACTTCCTCGCACAAGCGCTCTACGAAGCCGGGGACGCCGAACGCGTCCACGAGCCGATGGAAGCGACCGTCGCACGTGCGGCAGTGCGTCGACGCTGAGGCGCGCGGCTGCTCGGTTGGCGCGTAGGGCAGGCGGTGACGTGTGATGCAGAGCATGGACAGGCAGGCGATGTTGCGGCCACGCGCTGCCGCCATCGGCTTTGCGGCTGGTCCGCGGCTTGTGTCAGCATGGCCGCGCCATGAAGTGTTGCGTGCTGGCTTGTCTACTTGTCTTCGCACTGCCGGGGACGCTCTCGGCGCAGGCCGACGTCGCGGAGATCGCCGCGCTCAATTGGGTCCGGCTGCCAGGCGCGGAAAGCTGCATCACGGCCGCCGAGCTCGCGCGGCGGGTGGAGACACGGCTGGAGCGTCGCGTGTTCGTGCTGGCGCAGCACGCCGAGGTGGATTTCCACGGCTTCGTGCAGCCGCGAGCTGCGGGCGGCTTCACAGCGCATCTCGCAGTGTCCAACCTTCGCGGCGAGGTGCTCGGCGCGCGCGACCTCGAAAGCGCCGAAGCCGATTGTCGGTCACTCGACGACGCGTTGGTCTTGATCACCGCGCTCACGCTCTTCCCCGGAAGCTTCGGCCTGCCCTCGGGCGGCATCGCGCTCGACGCCGAAACCACCGCGCGTTTGCATGCGCTCTTC
>JADGRG010000289.1 GCA_017881145.1 Sandaracinaceae bacterium
ATAACAAAATGCTATCGAAAGCATCAGGATAATACCATTGCATTATCCCAGGTGCAGCGCCAGAGTCCCGCCATGTCGCAAGCGCCTGCATTGAAATGGGTGGTCACCGGCAACTTCACCGCAGACGGTGCGGTCGCGTATCTACGCTCGGATGGGAGCGTCACGCCGAAGCTCGCAGAGGCCGGGCTGCTGGCCACGAAGCAGGACGCCGAGTCTCTGCGCAAGGTCGCGCTCGGCAAGGAAGCCGTGATCGCGGACCCGTATTTGATCGAAGTTGCCGAGCTGCCCAGCGGTCGTGACCCACTCACCGCCCGCGAGCGGATTCGCAGCCAAGGCCCAACCATTCGCCTGCGTCGGCCCGACCCGCAGCTGCAAACGCAGTGATCGAACGTAGAGCTGGAGAGCACCATGTACCAATACGACGAAGAGGATCAGCGCATCGTCGAAGAGCGCGCGCAGCAGTTCCGCGGACAGGTGGACCGACGCTTCTCCGGGGAGATCGCCGAGGTCGAGTTCAAGCCGCTGCGTTTGCAGAACGGCATCTACATGCAGCTGCACGCGTACATGCTGCGTGTGGCGATCCCCTACGGCACGCTCTCGTCGCAGCAGCTCCGCAAGCTCGCGCACATCGCGCGCGTCTACGACAAGAGCTACGGCCACTTCACCACACGACAGAACCTGCAATATAACTGGCCGAAGCTCGACGACCTGCCGAAGATCCTGGCCGAGCTGGCGACGGTGCAGATGCACGCCATCCAGACCAGCGGCAACTGCGTGCGCAACGTGACATCGGATCACTTCGCCGGTGTGGCGCGCGACGAGCTGGAAGATCCGCGTCCCTGGGCGGAGCTGATTCGGCAGTGGTCGACCTTCCATCCGGAGTTTGCTGCGCTGCCACGCAAGTTCAAGATCGCGGTGAGCTCGACGCCTGACACCGACCGCACGGCGGTGCGCTTCCACGACGTGGGCGTGCGCCTGGTGGAGAACGCGGCCGGCAAGCGCGGCTTCGAGGTGTTGGTGGGCGGCGGCATGGGCCGCACGCCGCAGATTGCGGAAGTCATCGGCAAGTTTGTGGAGCGGCAGGACTTGCTTTCGTATCTGGAGGCCGTGCTGCGGGTCTACAACCTGCACGGTCGACGCGACAACATCTACAAGGCGCGCATCAAGATCCTGGTGAGTGCGCTCGGCGTCGAGGAGTTTCGCGCGCTCGTGGAGGCCGAGTGGGAGCAGATCAAGGGTGGCCCGCTCCAGCTCACGCCCGCCGAGATCGCTCGTGTGCAAGCGCACTTCGCAGCCCCGGCCTATCAGCAGCTGACGGCTGCGGACGCAGTGCTCGCCGGTCTCAAGCTGGGCAAGAATCGCGAGCTCGGGCGCTTCGTCCAAAACAACACCACGCCCCACAAACAGCCAGGCTACGTGGCAGTCACGATCTCGCTCAAGGAGAAGGGCACACCGCCCGGCGATCTCAGCGACTACCAGATGGACCGCGTCGCGGACCTGGCCGAACGCTACGGCTTCGGCGAGCTGCGCGTCACGCACACTCAGAACCTGGTGCTGCCTGACGTGCAAGTCAGCCAGCTTCCGGCGCTGCACGCAGAGTTGGTGGAGCTTGGTCTCGGGACGGCCAACGCCAACAAGGTCACCGATCTCATCGCGTGTCCGGGGCTCGATTACTGCGCGCTAGCGAATGCGCGCTCCATCCCGGTGGCAATGGAGCTGATGGCGCGCTTCGAGGACATCGACTACCAGAACGACCTGGGCGAGCTGAGCCTCAAGATCTCGGGTTGCATCAACGCTTGCGGTCATCACCACGTGGGGAACATCGGCATCCTCGGCATCGACAAGCAGGGGCAGGAGTTCTACCAGCTCGCGCTAGGCGGCTCGCCTGGGCACGACGCCAGTATCGCTGAGGTGGTGGGGCGCGCGTTCCCGCGCAGCGAGATCGTGGGTGCGGTGGAGAAGGTGCTTTCGCGCTATCTCACGCTGCGCGCGTCGCCCGAGGAGACCTTCCTGGATGTGGTGCGGCAGAAGGGGCTTGGTCCTTTCCAGGAAGTGCTTTACCCAGCAACTCAGCGGCAGGAGGCGGTCCATGCGGATCATTAGGAACGGCGCAATCTGCGAGGATCGTTTCGTGCACGTGGCGGATGGTGTCGCGCTACCCGAGACGGGCGATGTGATCGTGAGCCTCGACCGGTATCGCGAGCTGCGCGCAGCGTTGCAGAAGCGGGCTGGGCAGGTCGGTGTGCGGCTGCGCAGCGATCAAGAAGCGACGCTGGTGGCTCCCTATCTCGCGGAGCTGGCGCTGGTGGCGATCGAGTTTCCGGGGTTCAAGGACGGTTGCGGCTACAGCACGGCGCGGCTCTTGCGCGAGCGCTTCGGCTTCCGTGGCGAAGTGCGCGCGGTCGGCGATGTGATGCGCGATCAGCTCTTCTACATGCAGCGCTGCGGTTTCAACGCCTTCGAGCTGAAGGCGGGCAAGAACATCGAGGATGCTCTGAATGCGTTCAAGGAATACTCGGTGACGTATCAGGGTGCTGCCGATGAGCCGCGGCCGCTGTTCCGCCGCCGGTAGCTGGGCCCGCTGGCGCACCTGGGCCGGCCTCGGCGTGGCGCTGGACGGCCGCTGGGAGTGACACACTGCGCGCGGTCCAGTTGGTCCGTGCTCGGAATCACACCCATCGGCCTGCGCTGCGGTGACTGCGAGGCGGGGCTGAATTGCACGGGGTGAGGGCAGGGATGCCGACGGGATGTGCCGGGGGTTCGCGTCGGTCGAGGTGGCTGTAAGAAAGCGGTCGCGCGGGCGGGCAATTAGGGCAGGATACGCGCGTCCTGGGTGTTCCTTGGAGGACTACGACATGCGTATGAGTCTTGCTCGTTTGGTTTGTGTGGTTGGTGTCTTTGCGTTTTCGGTAGTGGCTGCGTCACCGCGCCTCGCGCTGGCTGCGCCCGCTCCGGCCGCGCCCGCCGCTAAGCCAGCTGCCACGCAGCCTGCGCTAAGTGCCGCACCAGCGGCTCCCGCGAGTGCTGCTCCGGCCGTGGCGCCAGTCAATGTTGCAGCCGCCAGCGCTGCAGCTGCGCAGCCCGTACCGGTCGACAACGTCGCGCCGCCGGACAGCTTCGATCTGACGACGGCGCTGCGCGGTGCCGGTCCAGCCATGACTACGGACGAGGTCGCCGACCGCGCGGTCAAGACGGCGCCATCCATCGCGAAGGCGGAGGCTGCTGCCGAGAAGGCCCGGCAGGCTGCCGCGCAGGTGAACCTGGCGCTCTATCCGAGGCTCGACCTCACCGCGCGCTACACGCGGTTGAGCTATGCGACGCCGCTGCCGGTTCCGATCAACATGGACAGTTTGCTGCCACTAGACTTCACCAAGCTTGCCGCGGCCGGTTTCATCGATCCGACCAAGCTACAGGGAAAGCCCTTCGCGTTCCCCGACGTGATCCATGACCAGTTGCTCGGCGAAGCCACTGTCGCATACCCCGTTTCCCAGATCTTCTTCAGCATCCTGCCGCGCTATCGCGCCGCCAAGCAGGCCATCGAAGTGAGCAAGCTGCAAGCCGTAGTCGAGGCCCAGACGGTCGGCGTCCGCGCACGCGAAGCGTATTGGAACTACGCGCGCGGTCGTGCTTCGCTGGTCGTGGCCCGTGCGGCGCTGGCGCAGGCCGAAGCCCATCGCCGCGACGTCGAAGCGCTGGTCGCCGCTGGTACGCTGGCGCGCGTGGAGCTGATGCGCGCCGATGCGCAGATCGCCACGGCCAACGTAGCGGTGGCGCGCACCCAAGGCGCGGTGGCGGTGGGTCGCGCAGCGCTCTATTCGATCACACACCTCGAAGGCACCGACGACATCACCATCCTCGAGGACTTGCAGCAGCCTCTGCCTCCGCTTACGGAGACCAGCGATGCGCTCTTGGCGAAGGCCTTGGAGCGCCGCTCGGAGATCAAGGCGCTGCGCACGCTCGCCGGTGTTCACCAGCTGAACATCGATGGGCAGCAGGGCGACAAGCTGCCGAAGTTCACGGTCGGTGGGCTCGCTGACGTTGCAAATCCGAACCAGCGCTACTCGATGTACACCGCCAAGTGGGGCACGAACTGGGCGGCCTACGCGCAGCTGACCTGGTCGCCGAACGATCTGCTCACGGCTGGCAAGGCCGCGGATCAGACGCGTGCCGATTTGGCGCAGACGTTGGCGGATCTCGAGTCGCTCGAAGATGCGCTCAAGATCGAAATCGCTCAGGCTTACGAGGATTACGGCTCGTCGCGCCAAGCGATGGACTCGACACTGGCTGGTATCGCGGCCGCCGAGGAGAGCTACCGGGTTCGTCGCGAGCAGTTTCGCGCTGGGTCCGCGGTGGCGACGGAGGTGATCGATGCCGAGTCTGAGTTGCGGCGGGCGCGCCTCGACCTGGTCAACGCCTCGATCGATATGCGCATCGCCCGGGCCAAGCTCGATCGCGCCACAGAAGCCAAGTGAGCGTCAAAGGTTGGTGTGGCATTGCTTGACACCGATCCCCAGGCCCCGTAAATAAGGCCGCCCATTCGGGGATCGTCCAACGGCAGGACTCCAGATTCTGGCTCTGGATATCTAGGTTCGAATCCTAGTCCCCGAACCCCTGACCTCGGTCGGGTCTTGTGAGTGAGATTATGTTGGCCCCGTCGTCTAGCGGTTAGGACATCGGCCTCTCACGTCGGTAACACGGGTTCAAGTCCCGTCGGGGTCACCAGAAGTGCAGTGCGCCGCCGAAGCCAGGGTTGCCTGAGGTCGGCGGCGCAGCTGCTTAAGCTGCCTGCTCATGCCGGACGTTCTGCCGCAGTCGTTCTACGCGCGCGATGCGCTGGTGGTCGCGGAGGAGCTGCTGGGCAAGCTCCTGCAGCACGGGGACGTGGTGCTGCGGATCAGCGAGGTCGAGGCGTATCGCTATCCGGACGACACGGCGAACCACTGCCGGATGGGGCGCACCGCTCGCAATGCGCCGATGTGGGGGCCGCCGGGGCACGCTTACGTGTACCTCTGCTACGGCATGCACAACATGCTCAATCTGGTCACGGGCCCGGAAGGCGAGGGCGCCGCCGTGCTGATCAGAAGCTGCGAGCCGGTGGCTGGCCTGGCCACGGTCAGCGCGCGGCGTGGAGGCATGGAGGGGCCGGCGATGCTCCAAGGCCCCGGTAAGGTTGGCGTCGCGCTAGCGCTGGACACGAGCTTCTCGGGCCGACCGCTCTTCATGCGTCGCGGGCTGCGTGTGCTGGATGCCGAGCCTCCCAGCGGCATCCTGGTCGGCCCACGCGTCGGCATCGACTACGCCAGCCCCGAGCACCGCAGCGCGCCCTGGCGCCTAGCCTTGGCTGACAACGCCTGGGTCTCGCAGAAGAAGAAGCTCAGAGCACCGTGACGTTTACGCTTACTTCGCGGAAGCGTCCCAGGCTGTCTTGATGTGCTTGAACGCGACGATGGCTTCCTCGCCGAGATCGAGCGCTCGTTCTTCGACCAGACGCGCGTGCAGCTTCTTGGGGTCTTTGTCCCAGCCGCGCGGCAGATCGAAGTTCACGGTGAAGGGAACGCCGGAGAGCATGCCCTGGTCTTCCAGAGTCCAGAGCGCTTCGGCAGCCAGGAACTGCGCGGCAATCTTCCGAAACTCTTCACGCAGCTTCGAGGAGAGCGGGAAGATGTCGTAGACCGTGACGGCGCTCTCCGGCACGCCGAGTTGCTTGCGCAACGCAGCGAACGCAGCAGGCGCGATCGGCAGCTCCACCAGGTCGAGCCCTTCTGTGTCCTGGCCTTCCGCCGCTGTCAGCGCACGTTCCATGGCATCGCCATGTCCGAGCGTGATGGCTGCAGGACGCGCCGAGGCGTCGCAGATGGCTGTGAGCACGAGAAAGGGGCGGTTTGCTGCTTCGCTCATGTGGACTGGGCTGACCGTGGCTTGTGTGGCTGGTGGCACGGGCCGCAAATTGTCCAATTCCGCCCGACATGGCAACCCCATTCCAACCCCATTCCCATCATGAAGGCGCAGCGCTTGACCGGCGCGCCTCCCGGGTCTATTGCCGGCGCCGGTTGGTGCCATGCAAATCCACGTCAATGCCGAGCATCCCGAGCCGCGCAAGATTGCGCATGCGGTCCAGGCGCTGGAGCGCGACGGAGTCATCGGTTACCCGACCGACAGCGTGTATGGCCTGGGCTGCGACATCCTGAGCAAGCGCGGCGTCGAGGCCATCTACCGCATGAAGGGCGTGCGCTCGGACCACTTGCTCTCGTTCGTCTGCCCTGATCTCTCCGACATCGCTCGCTATGCGCTGGTCAGCGATTCGGCC
Source organism: Sandaracinaceae bacterium (assembly GCA_017881145.1). Lineage (GTDB taxonomy): Bacteria > Myxococcota_A > Polyangia > Polyangiales > JAFGIB01 > JADGRF01. Next base: position 6,308 of record JADGRG010000289.1, read on the forward strand.
TATCGAGTGATGCGCCGGCTCCTGCCTGGCCCCTACACGTTTATCCTGCGCGCCACCAAAGAGGTTCCGAAGGTGCTGCGCATGAATCGCAAGACCGTCGGCGTCCGCGTTCCAAGCCATCCGGTCACGCTTGCGCTCACCAGAGCGTTGGGCCGGCCGCTGGTCTCGACCAGCGCGTCGATCGGCGACGAATACTTCATCGACCCGACCGATATCGAAGAACGCTTCCCGGACCTGGCGCTGGTGCTCGACGCCGACGGGGTCGGGCTCACACCTTCGACCGTGATCGACCTCTCCGACGACGCGCCAGTGGTGGTGCGCCAAGGTGCAGGCCCGGTGGACTTCCTGTGATGGGTAGCGTTCAAGAGCTGTCCAGAAACAGGCGCAGAGCGAGCGCGCCCGCAGGGCCGGAGGGAGCGCTACTCACGTAGCGTGACCGACGGACCGAGGACGTAAGCCGCTATGAGCCGTTTCTGGGCAGCTCGTCAGAGCTTGGCTTTGATGCGGTCGAGGATGCGGTTGGCCAGCTCGGTCTTGGTCATGGGCGGCAAGGCTTCGTCGCCTTCGCGGCCGACTAGGGTGGCTTGGGTATCGTCCCGTCCGAAACCCACGCTCGCCTCGTTTGCGACCACCAAGTCGACACGCTTGTCGACGAGCTTCTTGCGCCCGTAGCCAACCACGTCGTGGGTCTCCATTGCGAAGCCGACCAGCACTGGGCGTTTGCCTTGGCGGGTGCGCCCGAGCTCGGCGAGGATGTCTGGGTTCTTCACCAGCTCCAGCGTCATGGTCTCGCCCTGCTTCTTCACCTTCCGCGGCTTGCTCTCGGCCGGGCGGTAGTCCGCGACGGCGGCCGTCATCACGATCGCGTCCACGCGCGGCAGCGCGGACGCGATAGCGCCCTGCATCTCGAGCGCCGAGCGCACCTGGATCGTTTCGACGCCAGCCGGCACAGGGATACTTGTCGGGCCCGTCACCAAGATCACCGTGGCTCCGCGATCACGCGCGGCTGCAGCGACGGCGTAGCCCATGCGTCCGCTGCTGCGATTGCTGATGAAGCGCACCGGGTCGAGATCTTCCAGCGTCGGTCCGGCGCTCACCAAGATCGTGACGCCGCCCAGGTCGCGCACTGCAAACACCTCGCGCGCCAGCACATCAGCGATGGCTGCGGGCTCCTGCATGCGCCCCAGGGCGACGCTGCCATCGGCCAGCGCGCCTTGCACCGGCCCAGCGAAGTGCACGCCGTCGCTGGTCAGGCGCTCCAGGTTGCGGCGCGTCGCAGCGGCTCGCCACATGCGCTCGTGCATCGCAGGCGCCATCAGCACAGGTGAGTTGGCGCAGGCCAGCGTGGCGAGCACCACGTCGTCGGCGAAGCCCTGCGCGGCGCGCGCCATCAGGTTCGCGGTGGCAGGCGCGATCACGATGGCGTGTGCCCAACGCGCGAGCTCGACGTGGACTTCGCCAGGATAGCGTGGATCCCACAGGTCAGTCAGCGCTGGCTCGCCGGTGAGCGCGGTGAAAGTGATGGGTCCGACGAAGCGACAGGCGCTGGCTGTCATCGCCACGCGTACCTTCGCGCCGCGCCGGCCCAGCTCTCGGACCAGCTCCACGGCTTTGAACGCAGCGATGCCACCGCCGACGCCTACAACAATTTGTTTATCGCGCAGCGTCATGGCTACCGGCTTACCATCCCTTCGCGTTCCGTCCAGCCATAGCGGCCGGTGCGTCCCGGCTCGCGCTTGACCTCGTAGCTGCCCGAGGCTTCGTTCTGCGTCACTTCCAGGTATTCGTCGGCGACATACTCGGGGTGAGCATCGTTTGGAGGGCGCACGAAGCCGGCGCCCGGCTCGTTTCCTTTGCCGATTCTCCAGAGCTGCGCGGTCGGCGGGTAAGCGTCCTGCGTGCGCTCATTCACGGTGGTTCCGAGCTTGTCGTCCTTGATGACGCGCTCTCGCGTGATCTTGAAACCGGGCACGCCGCGCTGCGCCAGCACCCGCAGGCCCGAAGGCAGCGAGCCATCCTTGGTGAAGTGTTCTTCGAAGGGCAGGATGGTATCGATGCGACGGATGAAGGTCACGGTGTGATCGCGCGCCGGGCCGTGGACGCTGGCGTAGACACTGCCGTCTTGCACCCGCAGACCGAGCACGACCGGATAGCTACGGTCGTTCTTGAAGCGGAAGTTCTGCGAGCCATAGACCACGGTCGCGTCGAGTCCGAGCTTGATGTAGAAGCTCGGCCGCGAGTGCGGATAGCGCATCAAAATGGGCAGGCCTGCGAAGAACACCGCTGCGTGCAGCGTGCTCGCGATCTGGCAGGTGCCACCGCCCATGCCCGAGGTCAGCTCGCCGTCCGCAATCACCGGCGCCGGGCGAAAACCGTTGGTGGTGGTGCGGTCGCCGACGACCTCGTTGAAGTCGAAGGTCTCGCCCGGCTGCAGCACGTGACCGTCGATGCGCGAGGCTGCCAGCTTCAGGTTGTGGGTGCGGTCGGCTGAGGTCGTCGCACGGTTGTAGTGCGTCTCGAAATCACCGAGCACGGCGTGCATGTCGATGTGCTGGAAGGCTTGCGCGCCGAGCAGCGGCTTCACTTCGCGCATCGCCGCTTGCACGTCGGTCTCACCGCTCTGCAAGGCGTGATCGACGCGCTCGAAGGTGCCGAAGAGGTCGAGCTCCGAGCCGTCCTCGGCTGCGATGATGCGACCTTCACGCGGGTCGATGCGCGCTGGCACGGGGCTCTGGTCGACGCTCTCCTTCACTCGCAAGAGCAGCGCGGCCGTGCGGCTTTCATCGAGGCTTGCAGGCATGGGCAGCGTCAGCGGCAGGGTGCCCAGCGCTTGCGCGTGCACGCGGCGCAGCGGTGAGCGGGCATCGGCGGCTTGAGAGAGCAATCCCTCGAGATGCTCGAGGTCCACGCGTGCGCCGAGCGCGGCTCGGCTCAGCTTGTGCAAGCTCTTTCCGACACTGAGCGTCAGCGGTCGGTCGAGGTAGCGGCGCGCCACGAGAAGCGCAGCCTCGTGCGGATCGCCGCCGAGGTCGATGGCTTCGCCGCCCACGCTAACCTGTGCGACCGCAGCCGCGTGGGCCTCGGGCTCGGGCAGCATGAGGAAACCCGAGAGCACTCCAACGCCACCGACGCAGACCACGAGCAACGCCTTGCGAGCGAGCTCTCCGGAGGTTTGTCGGCGCACGTCTACCCACACGACCCACATGCTCCGCTCAATCTGGGGCTCCGTCAAAATTCTGAACGGAATCAAGCGCTAAGGCGCGGCCACCCGAGCTCGCAGCGCATGCTGATCCACCGACCCGCGCGGGCGGGCAGCGCGCGGCTTGAACGTGCCGGAGCCGGCTGCGGAACGCGACCGCGTCCGGCGGCTAGAGCTGCAGGCCCGGCGCCGGGAACTTGGCGCAGAGTGCTTTGACGTCGGCACCGATTCGGTCGAGCAGCTTCTCGTCTCCCGGATGGTCGACGACGTCGGCCATGAAGTTGCCGATGGCCTTCATCTCGTTCGGGCCCATGCCGCGGCTGGTGATGGCCGGGGTGCCGATGCGGATGCCGCTCGGGTCGAAGGGCTTGCGCGGGTCGAAGGGCACGGAGTTGTAGTTGCAGACGATGCCGGCGCGGTCGAGTGCCTTGGCGGCGATCTTGCCCGACACGTTCTTGGGGGTGAGGTCGGCCAAGATCAGGTGATTCTCGGTGCCGCCAGTCACCAGGCTGAAGCCGCGGCTGAGCAGGGTCTCGGCCAGGGTCTTGGCGTTTGCGACCACGTTGTGCGCGTACTTCTTGAACGCGTCGGTGCTGGCTTCTTTCGCCGCGACTGCGATGGCGGCGGTGGTTCCGTTGTGCGGGCCACCCTGCAAGCCAGGGAACACAGCCTTGTCGATGGCGGCCTTGTGCTTGTCGTCGCAGAGGATGATGCCGCCTCGCGG
>JADGRG010000290.1 GCA_017881145.1 Sandaracinaceae bacterium
CGCGCTTTTCTCGGGCGTGTTCCAAACCATCCAAGTAATCCGCGATCACGACCACGACGCAGCCCACGGTGTCCGCACCACGGCAGTCCACCTGGGCACGAGCAAGACGCTCTGGCTGACGCGTATTCTGATGGTCGCGAGTGCCGCCTACGCAGCGCTCGTCTTGCATCCGCTAGCTGGCGCGCTCGCTGCGATCGCGCTCCTGCTACCGGCGAGCTCAGACAGCGCAGCGCGCTACTGGCACCGCGTGAAGCTCGTGTACGGTCTTTCGTGGCTCATGACTTGTGCCGTCGTCTTCCTGCACGGCGAAACTGGCGGGGCCTTGTGGTCGGTCAAGGCCAGCGCAGTGCTTCCATTCTTGCAGGGAGCTCCGAGCGTTCCACGATGAATGAAAAGAAGATCACAGGCACGAGCCCAGTGCTCGTGGTCGGAGCGGGGCCGGCCGGGTCGGCTGCCGGCATCGTGCTGGCGCGCGCAGGCGCAGACGTTTGCGTGGTCGACCGTGCGCGCTTCCCGCGAGACAAGACCTGCGGTGACGCCGTCAGCAGCGGCGCGATGGCCCTCTGCGAGGAGCTTGGCGCGGCCGACGCGATCAAGGCCGGCCCCCACGCGCTGGTGAACGAAGGCGCAATCGTCTTTCCCGACGGAACTCGCATCAGCCGCCGCTACGACAAACCCGGCTACATCGTGCCGCGGCTCGCGCTCGATCACGCGCTGCGGCTTGCGCTCTCACGGTCTTGCGCTCGCGTTATCGAAGAGGTCCAAGTCTCGGAGTTGGTGCGGCGCGACGGTGCTGTGACGGGCGCGGTCGGCACCGATTTCTCATGGCAGAGCCCGCTCGTGATCGCCGCTGATGGCCCAGCCTCGGTCGGCTTGCAAGCGCTCGGTAGGACGTTGCCGCGCGGCCCGCATCTGGCGGTGTCTGCGACGCTCTACATGCGCGGCGTGCAATTCCCTGCCGGCGCGGACGTAGCCGATCACATCTTCGATCGCACGCTGCCCTACGGCTACGGATGGATCTTCCCATCGGTCGACGGTGTCTCCAACGTCGGCGTCTACCAGCGCTCCGACGCCTACGCGCGCGGCGGCATCTCGCTATCCGCGCTGCTTGCGGCATTCCTCGCACGGCACCCCGAGCGTTTCGCGGCGGCAAGCCCAGTCGGCAAGCAGCGTGTCTGGTCGCTGCCGCTGGCGCCTCCCGCTTGGCCGATGAGTGGTCCAGGCCTCTTGCTGGCTGGAGACGCGGGCGGCTTCGTCGATCCGCTCTCGGGCGAGGGCATCTGGCAGGCGCTCTTCACAGGCAGGCTAGCAGGAGCCGTGGCCGCAGAGGCGATCGAGCGCGGCAGCCTCTCGCCGGGGTTGCGAGCCCGTTATGAGCTCACCTGCGTGCGACGCATCGGCGCACCGAGCGTCGTGCGTAGAGCAGCCCAGCGCGGGCTGACGCAGCTCGTAGAGCGCGGTCACTACCGGAGCGCCTGGCTCCAGCGCGGACTGCGCCTCGCGTACACCGGCCATATCTTCGAGATGACCAAGAAGCGCTGAGACGCCGCCGCGAACCCGCAGCGGGCCGCTCCCTTCGGGCTTGACTGGCAGAAGCCCGCGAAGTAGACATCGGTCGTTGATGATAATGATTTTCAACTTCATTTTCAACGGGAGGACAGTCATGGCTCTTCGCTCGGTTCTTGCGTGCTCCGCCCTCTGCGCGTGTCTTGGGTTCTGCCGGCTCGCTTCCGCCCAGGTCTCGCCTCCAGCTTCCGCTGACGTGGCGCCGTACCCGACCGCCGCGGCGCCCAGCGAGCCGAGGCCCCCAAGCGCAGAGCCGGCTGGCCCCACGATCACTCTGCCCGCCGAAGCGCTTGGCACCGAGCGACTAAACTTGACGAAAGCGGCCCCAGCTCCCCGCGCGGAGCCGGACACATCACAAACCACGGCCACCACCCGCGCAGGCTCGTCGACGGGCATCGGGGGCTACGCCGATCTCCATTTCAGCGTCGACCGCGTCACCGGACCAGGTCGCTCTGATGCCACGGTCGACTTCAGTCGCTTCGTGCTCTTCGTTTCGCACGAGTTCACCGACCACCTGCGCTTCTACTCCGAGCTGGAGCTGGAGCATGCGGTGGCGTCGTCGGCCGATCCTGGCGAGATCGAGTTGGAACAGGCCTATCTCGACTACCAGGTCGCCGGGGATGCGCTCTCGCTCCGAGCCGGCCTCGTCCTGGTACCCATGGGCATCATCAATCAATCGCATGAGCCGCCGACGTTCCATGGCGTGGACCGTCCCATGGTCGATACAGTCATTATCCCGACCACGTGGCGTGAAGCCGCGATCGGTGCGCACGGCGAACCACTCCCTGGGCTGCGCTACCAGCTCTACCTGATGAGCGGCCTCAACGCGGTGGGCTTCTCGGCAGAGCAAGGCCTGCGCGAGGGCATGGGTGAGGCAGCCCTGGCTCGGACCAACAGCTTCGCCGTCGCCGGTCGTATCGAATATGAACCATCCCTGGGAATAGTAACGGGATTGTCCGGCTACTACGGCCGCTCCGGCCCAAACGCGCAGCTCTACGACGCAGCCGGTATCTCCGGTGAGCTGAGTGCAGCGGTGGCAGGTGTGGACGTCGATGCTCGCGCCAAGTCCCACGGCTTCGAGGCCAGAGTAGAGCTTGCCTACTTCCACATCGGCGACACCCAGGGCTTGCGCAACGCGGCCGACTCGGCGGGCAAGAACCTTGGCATCGACGTCGGATCGAAGCTCCTCGGTGGTTAC
>JADGRG010000291.1 GCA_017881145.1 Sandaracinaceae bacterium
ACGCGCAACGCTATCCCGCAAGCTCTGACGGCGTTCTCGCGCGTGTCTGCCGAGCGCGTGCGTGACGAATGGTTGCGCACCATGCAAGCCCGCGAGCCCTCACGCGGCCTCGAAGTCATGCGCACCACCGGGATCTTGGCGATCACCTGCCCGGACCTGATGGAGCAATTCGAATGCGCGCAGAATCGCTTCCACGCCTACGACGTTTGGAAGCACAGCATGGTGTGCATGGACTGCTCGCCGCAAGCGCCCGTGCAGCGCATCGCGGCGCTCTTGCATGATCTCGGCAAGCCGCGGACTCGCGTGCTCTCCGAAAAGACCCAAGACTACACCTTCTACAACCATGAAGTGGTCGGCGCTGCGATGGCCGATGCGTGGCTGAAGGCCTATCGCTTTTCGAACGAAGAACGCAAACACATCGTTCACTTGGTGCGACATCATCTCGTCTGTTACTCGAGCGACTGGTCCGATGCCGCGGTGCGTCGCTTCGTGCGTCGCGTGGGCATGGAGCACCTCGAGGCCTTGCTGGCACTCGCGCGTGCCGACGCGCAGGCCAAGGGTAGACCCGTCCAGGATGAGCTCAATGCGCTTGCGGAGTTGCGCGCGCGGGTCGATGCGAGCGTCGCCGCAGGCGCCGCCTTTGGCACCAAGGACCTCGCCATCAGCGGCCACGACATAATGAAGCAGCTCGGGGTGCCACCCGGGCCGATCATCGGCAAGGTGATGGACAAACTCTTGGAGCGCGTGCTCGACGAGCCTGCGCTCAACGAACGCGCCGCGCTCTTGGAGCTGGTCGAGATCTCGGCCAAGGAGGCGCAAGCGTGAGCTTCTCTGGGATGGTCGACCTGCACTGCCACTACTTGCCGGCGGTGGATGACGGCGTGCGAACCGCCGCCGAGGGCGTCGCGCTCTGCCAGGCACTGCGACAGCTCGGCTACAGCACGGTGATCGCGACACCGCATATTCGCAGCGGCATGTTCGAGAACCGCAAACCGGGGCTCGTCCAGACCTTCGAGGTCTTCTCGCAGCTGGCCGCCGCCGAGAGCGGCATGCCCACGCTGGGGCTGGGCGCCGAGCACTTCTGCGACGACGTGTTCGTCGATCTCTTCGAGCGCGGCGAGACGCTTCCCTATCCGGGCGGCCACGCAGCGCTGGTGGAGTTTCCTCCGGAGCGCATCCCACTCAAGATCGAGGAGCGCTTCTTCCGCATGAACGTGCGCGGCGTCAGGCCTGTGGTCGCCCACCCCGAACGCTATGCGCCCGTGTTCCGGTCCTCCGAGCCGGTCGCAGCCCTGGTGGATCACGGCGCGCTTCTGCTCTTGGACATCATGTCGTTGACCGGTCACTACGGCCGCAAAGCCGAGCGAGCCGCAGGCCGACTGCTTGAAGATGGCCTCTACTACGCGGCTTGCAGCGATAGCCACAAGCCGGCCGATGCCGAGATCGTGGCGCAGGGTATCGATCGGCTGGTCGAGCTCCTAGGCACGGACGACGCGCGCGAGTTGCTGGTCGACCACCCCTGCAAGATTTTGGAAGGCACGGTAGAAGACTGAAATGCCGCAGCACCAACCCAGTGCCGAAGGCGTGGCCAGCGCCCCGCTCAGCCCGACCGCCGCTCCTGCGCGTGAGCAGCCGCTGCTTCTGCGTCTCTTGCCCAAGCTCTTGGTGTCGCTCGCGCTGGGAGCGCTCTTCGCGTGGCTTTCCGCGCGCGGTGGTGTGCCGCTCTTGCCGCCGGCCCGAGCCTTCGCTGGCGTCGCGCCCTGGGCCGTGCCGGTCTACCTGCTCTCGCTGCTCTTCGTTCACTACTTCCGCGCCAGCCGTTGGCGTTTCCTGATCGCGCCGGTCAAACACGTGCCGCTGCGCGAGGTCATCCTGGTCAACTGGATCGGCTTCTTCGCGATCTTCGCGCTGCCGCTGCGCCTGGGAGAGCTGGCCAGACCCGCGCTCACCAAGGTGCGGCAGGGCATCCCGATCTCGGTCGGTTTCGGCACGGTCGCAGTCGAACGCGTGCTCGATGGTTTGCTCACCAGTCTGTGCGTGGCCTGGGCGCTCTTCGTGCTGCCGCGCCTCTCGCCAAGCGACGCGGTCGCGCGGCACTTGCCAACTTACGGCTACTTGGCCCTCTTGCTCTTCTCTAGCGCCTTCATAGCGCTCGGCATGTTTCTCTGGCAGCGCCGCCTCGCGGTTCGCCTCACCGAATGGGGCTTTGGGCTGGTGTCGAAGCCGCTCGGTCGCCTCTTGGCGGAGAAGGTTGGCAACGTCGCGGACGGCCTGCGTTCGATCGGCTCCGCCCGCCTCGCAGCCGGGTTTCTCTTCGAGTCACTCATCTACTGGAGCGTGAACGCCATAGGTGTGTTCCTGCTGGCACGCGGCTGCGGGCTGCCAGTCAGCCTCGGCCACGCGGTCGCAGTGATGGGCGTTCTGGCCATCGGCATTCTGCTACCCACCGGACCTGGGCTCTTCGGGAATTTCCAGCTCGCCGTCTCGGCCTGCCTCAAGCTCTATTTTCCGGACGACGTGGTCGCGACACAGGGCGCGGTGTTCGTGTTCCTGCTCTATGTGCTGCAGTCCACGGTCATGGTGCTGGCGGGCGTGATTCCGCTCTACGCGATGAAGGTGCGGATGGCCGACCTGATGCGCGTGCCGCCAGACTCGCTGCGCCCGGGGGCATAGGCGAAAGCGAGGCCTGTTTGCTCTGGCCGAAAAGTTGGCGGCCGGGGGCGCTTCTGCGATACCCAGGCCATGCGGACTCGTCTCAGCTGGCTCGCCATCCTGGTCGCCTTGAGCACGCCAGGCCTCGCGCAAGCGCGGCGCGAGACCACGTTCGTGTATCCCTTTTCGCGGGTGTGGCCGACCGCAGTGCGCCTCTTGCGGGTGGACCTCGAGTGTCCGATCACCGAGAAGGACAAGGAAGAGGGCTATTTCTTCTTCACGTACGCTGACCACGGCAAGACCTTCCCGGGCAGCGTCGAGCTGATCTCCACCAAGGAGGGTAGCCAGGAAAGCGTCCGCGTGGTGGTGCAGGTCCCGGCCATGCCGAGCTACGTCGAGGCGATGATGCTCGACCGGCTCGCCCGCAAGCTCCAGGAGCAGTTCGGAAGCCCCAAGGGTGCGAGCCCCGCACCCGTGCCGCCCAAGACCGACGATGCGCCGTTCCCCGCAGAGCCACCAGCCAAGCCCGCTCCAGTGCCTGCTCGCAAGCGTCCCGCCGCCGATGTGCTGGTCGACGCCCCGCCGCCAGCCGAAGTCCCACGCGACTGACGCTCGGAGGGCATCTTTCGCAACGCGCCGGGCAATCGGCGATTGACTGCTGCTCGTCTGCCCGTAGGATGGCCGACCCGTGGCCCTCATCGTCCAGAAATACGGCGGCACCAGCGTCGGCACGCTGGAGCGAATTCGGGCAGTGGCCGAGCGCGTCTCGGCGACCCGCGCACAAGGCAACGACGTCGTCGTCGTGGTCAGCGCGATGTCCGGCGAGACCAACCGCTTGCTAGCGTTGGGCAACGAGCTCGCCAAGCGCCCAAGCGAACGCGAGATGGATTCGCTGGTCGCAACCGGCGAGCAAGTCAGCGCCGCGCTCGTGTCGATCGCGTTGATGGAACGCGGCGTACCAGCGCGGTCTCTGGTCGGCCATCAGGCACGCATCGTCACCGACGGCGTGTTCACCAAGGCGCGCATTCAATCGATCGACGTCGAGGCCTTTCGCGCCGCCATCGCCGAAGGCTTCGTGCCGGTGGTCGCTGGTTTTCAGGGTGTCGACCGCCACGGAAACATCACCACGCTCGGCCGCGGTGGCAGCGACACCACCGGTGTGGCAGTGGCGGCCGCACTCAAAGCCGACGTCTGTGAGATCTACACGGATGTCGAAGGCATGTTCACGACTGATCCG
>JADGRG010000292.1 GCA_017881145.1 Sandaracinaceae bacterium
CTGCAGCGCCGTCGCTTCTTGCGCAGCCTCGGGGTTGGATCGCTCTGGCTGGTCGCCCTCGCCGGAGCGGGCCCCTTGCTCGGTCGCGCGCTCAGGGGGCGCTGGGTGAGGCCACGTCGCCGCCGCCCCGACGATCTGGCTCCGATCCCCTGGATCGGCCACTGCTGAGCCTCGGCGTGAAGCGCTTCATGGTGGCGGCGCCGCGCCGTGGATAGGCTGCGTGCATGAAGTTAGGCACCGCTGACCTCCTCGAGTGCCTCACGCCCCACACGTTTCCTGGGCCTGACGGGGCGGAGGTCTGCCTTGCCTCCAAGATCTCGCTGCACGTTGTCGGGGCCGGGATCTATGTCTCCGACGGGGCTACGTCCTCAGGAAGATGGATGGGAAGAGCTACTACTCGCTCTCCCAGGCGAAGATCGCGCGCCTGCAGGCCCAGCAGCTGATCCCGACGCCCCTTCCCGCGTACCACATCAGCTGGGACGAGTACCTGCTCGGGTATTCACTGTGGATCATTCTGATCGGCCTCGCCGTGGGCGCGATCCTGAAGCGCCTGTTCGGCAAGCTCCGGCCGTTCATGGCTGCCGGGACCGCTCCGGTCCTCGGGCCACCCGTGGTGCGGACCGAGCACGACCGCTGGCTCAGCGCCGAGCTCGGCAAGCACCTCACCATCGGTGAGCACCTCCAGCACCAGGCCTGCGTGACCGATATCGAGCCTGGCACCATGACCAAAGGCCGAAAGTGGTACTACGTCGGTCTCACCGATCGCCGGCTGCTCTTCCTCGAAACCAAGCTCGGTTTCTTCCTCGGCCCGACGCGTGAAATCACGGCGCAGTCGGAGCGCGCGCGACAGGAAGTGCGCGCGGTCCGGAGCGACGGCCTCGCCATCAGCTTCGACTGCACCGATGAGGCGGGGCTTCACTTCTGGGTGATCGCATCCCAGCGCCGCTTCACGAACCAGTGGCTGTTCGCGCGCGATGTGCCAAGGCTGCTCGCGCACGAACTCGCGAGGCGGGCCGCGGGCTAGGGGGCGTCCTGCTCCGTAGAAAAATTGCTTCGCTGATCGCGAGGATCAGAGTGGCGACATGGAGGATTGAGCCATGCCGACGCCGCGGTCCATGAGCAAGTCGCCGAAGCAGGTCGCGTTACGAGCGCTGGAGGCGGCCAAGCAGAGCTTGCCCGCGTACAGCGCGACCCACAGCCCGAAGAAGTTCACGCAGCACCAGCATTTCGCGATTGCTGCGCTGAGGCAGTTCATCCGCGTCGATCATCGAGGGATTGCCGCGATCCTCGAAGACGCGAGTGACCTGCGCGAGGCGCTCGACCTGCGTGGTGTGCCGCATTTCTCGACGCTGGCGTACGCGGAGAAGCGGCTCTTTAAAGGGGGCGTTTGCATCCCTGCTGCGGTCTATGGTGCAGATGGCTCGTTCGCTGGGACTTCTGCCTGAGCGCAGCCGCGCTGCGATCGACGCCACGGGACTCGACAGCCGTCACGTCAGTCGGTACTTCATCTGGCGACTCGGTGCTCGACACAAATTCTCGACGTATCCCAAGCTCACCGTCGTCTGCGATCTGACGACGCACCTGTTCTTGGGCTCGCACGTCTGCATAGGCCCCTGCGTTGACTCGCCGCAGTTCGAGCCGACGATGCTGCAGGCCGCTGAGAACCAGCCCATCGACGAGCTGCTCGGCGACAAGGGCTACGACGCAGAGCACAACCACGCGCTCTGCAGAGAGCAGCTCGGCATCCCATCTACGATCATCGCCGTGCGACGCAACACGAACGGCACACGGCAATGGCCAGCGACTCCGTACCGTCGAGAAATGAAGCGAAGTGACGCTCGGATCGGCTACGGGCAGCGTTGGCAGATCGAGAGCGCGTTTAGCCGGAACAAGAGACTCTTCGGGTCAGCGCTGAGAGCTAGGACGTGGCTCATGCAGCAGTGGGAGTGTTCGCTACGCGTCCTGACTCACAACCTCATGCTCCTCGCCGCGGTGTGAGTCTTCTTACGGAGCAGGTCAGAGCACGGAGGCGTCGACGGGCGTCGCGGGGGTCCCGGACGGCGGTCGTAAGGACACGCGAGCACGCGCGCTCCACGTGAGAAACGAACCTCCGCCGATGTGGCGCGCGCGGGATCGCGGGGCCGTTGGAGCAAGTCAGCGCCGCTTGGCGGCGGCTGACGAGCGCATCCCGACCGCCGGCAGGGACCCCCGCGATGCCCGGCGACGCCGGTCGGGTCCTACCTAAAGTTTTCTACGGAGCAGGGGCGTCCCTGGAGCATCTCGAGCGCCGGCCTGCGCTTGGCTCGAGGCCAGAGCGTCAGCGCATCAGGTCCCGCAGGTGCTCGCGCAGCTCGAGGTCGAGGTCCCGTTGGCGGCGCAGACCCGGTAGCACGCGTCCTTCGGCGTCTCGGTCGTGCCGCACTCGCTGCAGACATCGGGCGATAGCCCGCAGGTCGACTCGCACGACGAGGTCGAGGTGCCGTTGGCGATGCAGGCGTCGTAGCAGCCCACCTTGCCGCAGGCGGTCGAGGTGCCGCAGGTGCTCTGACAGCTCGAGGTGCTGGTCTTGTTCGCGATGCACAGCGCGTAGCAGCCGCGTTGACCGCAGGCGGTCGAGGTGCCGCAGGTGCTCTCGCCACTCGAGGTGCTCGTCGCGTTCTTGATGGCCACCGTGTAGCAGGCGAACTGACCGAGCCCGGTGGAGGTGCCGCAGGTGCTCTGCGCGCTCGAGGTGCTGGTGCCGTTCGCCGCGCTGACCTCGTAGCAGCCGCGTTGACCGCAGGCGGTGGAGGTGCCGCAGGTGCTCTGGCAGCTCGAGGTGCTGGTGCCGTTGTGGATGCAGAGCTGGTAACAGCCGATGCCGTTGCCGATCGTGCAGCTGCTCTGGCAGCTGGAGGTGCTGGTGCCGTTGTTGATGCAGGTCTGCCAGCAGCCGTCGATCGGCTGATCGCACATCGGATCGGCGGGAAGCAGCCCACCGGCGTCGCCTCCACCCCCGGCCGCGTCCTTGCCGCCGTCGACGCCGCCGTCCGCACCGACGATGATGATACCGCCGTCGCTGTCGATGCAGACACAGGCGCCGAAGCGGCCGGTGCTGTCGCAGCCCTGC
>JADGRG010000293.1 GCA_017881145.1 Sandaracinaceae bacterium
GCACCCTCGTGATCAATCCGATCATCTACGCGGAGGTCTCGGTCAGTTACAAGAAGATCGAAGACCTGGAGATTGCGCTGCCTCCAGGAACGTTTCGCCGTGACTCTCTTCCATACGAGGCAGCGTTTCTCGCCGGAAAAGCGTTCCTGAAGTACCGACAACGCGGAGGACGCAGTAAGTTGAGGCCGCTTCCCGACTTTTACATCGGGGCACACGCCGCGATCGCCGGGTTTCGGTTACTCACCCGCGACGCCACTCGCTACCGCACCTATTTCCCAGGCGTAGATCTGATCGCGCCACCCGACTGAACAGTCCCCCAACTACGACCTATCCGGCAGTCACAGGTCCCTTGCTACCGTACATCGTCACGGCTGCCCAGAGCGGGAATGATTGTGCGGGGGCAATCGGTTTCTGAATTCGAAAATGGGGTTGCGCTCGACGCGGTTGCAGTGCCGAGCGCGACCATCTCAAGCTCGGCAACGCCCGACGCGCCTTGACAGCTGGCCGCTGCGGCCTACGTTGGCCGCTGCTCTTCTTCCGGGAGGGCGTGAGGTGGATATGCCTGCAGACGAGCAACGGTTTCGTTCCACGACCATCATTGCGGTGCGCCGCGGTGATCGCTCCGCGATGGCGGGCGACGGGCAAGTGACGCTGGGTCAGACCGTGATGAAGGGTAAGGCCCGCAAGGTGCGCAAGCTCGCCGAGGGGCGCGTGCTGGCGGGTTTCGCTGGGGCGAGCGCGGATGCGTTCACGCTCCTCGATCGCTTCGAGGCCAAGCTCAAGGGTCACCAGCACAACCTGGCGCGCGCGGCGGTGGAGCTGGCCAAGGACTGGCGCACCGACCGCTATCTGCGTCGACTCGAGGCCATGTTGGTGGTCATGGACAGTGCCAACATGCTTCTGATCAGCGGCACCGGTGACGTGATCGAGCCGGACGAAGGTCTGATTGCGATCGGCTCGGGCGGCAGCTATGCACTGGCTGCGGCCCGCGCGCTCGTGAAGCACACGCCGCTGACGGCTGCTGAGATTGCGCGTGAGGCGCTAACCATCGCTTCGGAGATCTGCGTGTATACGAACGACTCAATCATCGTCGAGGAGCTCGCCTCGTGACCGCCGGCCCGAGCAGCTTCACCCCGCGTGAGATCGTCAGCGAGCTCGATCGCTACATCGTCGGACAGGCCAAGGCCAAGCGTGCGGTGGCCGTGGCGCTCCGCAATCGCTGGCGCAGGCAGGCCGCGCCGGCCGAGCTGCGCGACGAGATCATGCCGAAGAACATCATCATGATCGGGCCCACCGGCGTCGGAAAGACCGAGATCGCACGGCGCCTGGCCAAGCTCGCGCAAGCGCCGTTCATCAAGGTCGAAGCTTCGAAGTTCACCGAGGTCGGTTACGTCGGCCGCGATGTGGAGTCGATCATCCGTGACCTTCTGGAGATCGCGATCGGCATGGTGCGCGAAGAACAGCGCGCGCGTATCGAGGTGCGGGCGCGCGAGCTGGCCGAAGAGCGGCTGCTCACACTTCTCAGTAGGCCTGCCGCCGAGGCGTTGGCGGCCAACCTGCGCGGTCCCTTCGTGGTGTCGTCGCAAGGCACCGTGCAGCGGCCCGATGCTCAGAGTGCCGACGGCGCCAGCATGCGCGCCAGGCTGCGCGCGGGTGAGCTGGACGACGAGACCGTCGAGCTGGAAGTGGCCGACACCACCAGCCCGCTGGTGTCGATCTTTGGCAACGGTCACGGCATGGACGACATGGAGCTGCAGCTGAAGGACATGCTCGGCCAGATCCCAGGGGTCCGTGGCAAGAAGCAGAATCGCAAGCTCAAGGTGAAGGATGCGCGGCGTCTCTTGGAGGACGAAGAGGCGCAGAAGCTGATCGACATGGATGCCGTCAAGCGCGAGGCCATCGATCGTACCGAGCAGGGCGGCATAGTGTTCCTGGATGAGGTCGACAAGATCGCCGGCCCGAAGTCCGCGCAGGGGCCCGACATCTCGCGCGAGGGCGTGCAGCGCGATCTGCTGCCCATCGTGGAGGGCTCCACGGTCAACACCAAGCATGGCGCGATCAAGACCGACCACATCCTCTTCATCGCCGCCGGCGCGTTCCACGTCGCAAGCGTCTCCGACCTGATTCCGGAGTTGCAGGGGCGCTTTCCGATTCGGGTCGAGCTCCTGCCGCTCGAGAAGCACGATTTCGTGCGCATTCTTACCGAGCCCAAGAACGCACTGACCCGCCAATACGCCGCGCTGATGGGCGCGGAGGGCATGCAGCTTTCATTCACCGAGGCGGCCGTCGAGGCCATCGCCGAGTATGCCGCGACCGCTAACCAGCGCGGTCAGAACATCGGTGCGCGGCGCCTGCATACCGTGATGGAGGCGCTGCTCGACGAGCTTTCCTTCACCGCGCCAGAGCTGGTCGAGCGCACCGTCGTGATCGACGCCGCGGACGTCCACAAGCAGCTTTCGCCGATCCTAGCGGATGAGGATCTGGCGAAGTTCATTCTCTAGAAGACTTGGGCTATGCTCCCCGCCCTTCCATGCAAGAGCTGATCGAGAAAGCCAAGGTGCTCCAGGAAGCGCTGCCGTACATCCGGCGCTTTCACGGGCGCACGTTCGTCATCAAGTATGGCGGCAGCGCGATGACCGAGCCGGAGCTCCAGGAGAGCTTCATGCGCGACGTGGTGCTGCTCAAGTACGTGGGCATCAACCCGATCATCGTGCACGGTGGTGGTCCGCAGATCGACGAGACGCTGCGTGGGCTTGGCATCGCACCGCGCAAGGTCGAGGGACTGCGCATCACCGACGACCGCACCATGGAAGTGGTGGAGATGGTGCTGGGTGGGCGCATCAACCAGCAGATTGTCTCGATGATCGTTCGTCACGGCGGGCGAGCCATTGGCTTGTCCGGCATCGACGACGGCCTGCTCTTGGCCGAGAAGCTGCAACCCGTGCAGACCAAGTCCGGGCCGGTCGACACCGGTCGCGTGGGTGAGGTGCGCGAAGTGCGGCCAGCCGTGCTGCAGGCGTTGGTCACGGCGGGCTTCATCCCGGTGATCGCGCCCATCGCCAGCGATCGTGACGGCAAGTCTCTGAACATCAACGCCGACACGGCAGCGGGTGAAATCGCCGCCGCGTTGCGAGCGGAGAAGTTCGTGCTGATGACCGACACCGCGGGCGTATGTGATCGCGACGGCAAGCTCATCCAGTCGCTGACGGCGGCGGACATCAAGCGGCTGCGGGATGCGGAAGTAATCACCGGCGGCATGATCCCCAAGGTCGAGTGCGCTCTGGGTGCGCTGGCTGGTGGCGTCGGGAAGGTGCACGTGATCGACGGCCGCGCCCGTCATGCCGTGCTGCTCGAGATCTTCACCGACCAAGGCATCGGCACCGAGATCTCGCGCGAACGTGCCTGATCGCGCTTGATCCGCCCCGCACTTCTCGACTCGAAAGCACAACCGTCATGACCAACGAAGAGCTCGTTTCCGTCGCCCATCAGGTCCTCTTGGGCAACTACCGCTCCGCGCCCTACGTCTTCACCGAGGGCCAGGGCTGCCGCGTCAAGGACGTGGAGGGCAAGAGTTACCTCGACCTCTGCGCGGGTATCGCCGTGCTCTCGGTCGGGCACTCTCATCCCGACCTGGTGCGCGCCATCAGCGAGCAAGCAGCGAAGCTGATGCACGTTTCCAACCTCTTCTACAACGATCGTGCGATCGAGCTCGGGCAGGAGCTGGTCCGGCGCACGCCCTTTTCGAAATTCTACTTCTGCAACAGTGGAGCCGAGGCTAACGAAACGTTGCTGAAGCTGGCGCGGCGCTACCACTACGAGGCTGGTCGCAAGGAGCGCACCAAGATCATCACTGCGTTCCAGAGCTTCCACGGCCGGAGCATGGGCGCGCTCACGCTCACCGGGCAGACCAAGTACCAGGAAGGCATGGGCCCGATGGTCGGTGACATCGAGCATGTGCCCTTTGCGGATCTCTCCGCGTTGCGCAAGCAGCTCGATGCCCGTACCGCAGCCGTCATCCTGGAGCCTGTGCAAGGCGAGGGTGGCGTGGTCGCGGCCAGCTCCGAGTATTTGCACAGCGTCCGCAGGCTCTGCGACGAAGCCGGCGCGCTCTTCATGTTGGATGAAGTGCAAACCGGCTACGGCCGCACCGGACGCTTCCTGGCCAGCGAGTGGAGCGGCGTCGTGCCCGATGCCTGTGCGCTCGCCAAGGGCATCGCCGGAGGCTTCCCCTTCGGTGCGGTGGGCATCCGGCAGGAGCTTGCTCTGGGTCTGCCGCCCGGTAGTCACGGCACGACTTACGGCGGCAACGCGCTGGCCTGCGCGGCGGCGCTGGCCGTGCTGCGCATCTTCGACAAAGAGCGACTGGTCGAAAACGCCGACCAGGTTGGCAGCTACTTGGGTCAGCGGCTCCAGGCGCTGGCCGCTGATCCCAGTGTCCCAGCTGCCGCCGAAGCCCGCGGCGTGGGCCTCTTGCGCGGCATTGCCGTCGCGGAGAACCACGATCCGGGTGCCATCCTCGGCGAGATCCGCAAGCGGCAAGTGCTGCTCTCGATCGCGGGTGGCAAGGTGTTGCGCTTTTCGCCACCGCTTTGTGTCAGCCAAGCCGAGATCGACGAGGGACTCGTCGTGGTCGAGGCCGCGCTCAGAGCGAGCAAGCCAAGGAAGTGACCATGCCTCGACATCTGCTCAGTCTCTTCGATCTCGGTGTCGCTGGGCTTGCGGAAGTGCTCGACCGAGCCGACCAGATGAAGCGTCTGCGCGGTCGCATCGATCATCCGCGTCCGCTTGCCGGCAAGAGCATCGGCCTGATCATGGAGAAGTCGTCGACGCGCACACGCATCTCCTTCGAGGTCGGCATCTACGAGCTGGGAGGGCACCCGGTTGCGCTCGCCGGTCGAGACTTGCAGCTCGGGCGCGACGAGCCGCTCGAAGACACCGCGCGCGTGCTCTCGCGCTACCTGCACGGCGTCGTCATGCGCACCCACGGTCACGAGCGCATGGAGACGCTGGCTGCGGCCTCGGACGTGCCGGTGATCAATGCGCTCACCGATCGCTTCCACCCTTGTCAGCTGCTGGCCGACCTGATGACCGTGCGTGAGCATCGTCATGGCGGTCTAGCGGGGATTCGCGTGGCTTGGGTCGGTGATGGCAACAACATGGCGCACTCCTGGATCCTCGCGTCGGCGCTCGCAGACTTCGAGCTGCAGCTGGCTTGCCCGAAGGGATACGAGCCGCTCGCACAGGTCCTGGCGATGGCCGACGCCACCGGGCGTGGTCGTCGCGTCGTGACGCAAGACGTGGATGCCGCCGTCAGAGGCGCTCACGTGCTCACCACAGACGTCTGGGCGAGCATGGGTCAGGAAGAAGAGCGCGAGGTCCGCAAGCGCGCCTTCGCTGGTTATTGCGTGACGCAGCACTCTCTCTCGCTGGCCCGGCCGGA
>JADGRG010000294.1 GCA_017881145.1 Sandaracinaceae bacterium
CGAGGTTGGAAGATCAGCCCTGGCAGGCCAAAGAAGGCACGGCTAGCATCAGCGGCTCGCTAAGAGATCACGCATGCGCATATACCACTGGAGCAGTGGATCACAAGCGCATGCGCAAAACCGGCCTCGGCTGCCAACGCAGTCGCTGCAGAGGTCCCACGCCTGCGCCGAAGCGCTAACCTGGGACGATAGTCGCACCTAAGCTCGGTCGTCCTGCGACTTCGAGGCCGGGGGATGGAACCGCGGTCTGCGATCTGGCGCAAGCTCGATGGGGCGCCAGAACTTTGCTGCCCCGTGCTAAGACCTCGGCAGGGAGCCGCTCGCAATGTTGGGCCGACATCTCTTCACGCTGGATGGCGAGCGGTTCTTACTCGTCGACGCGTTTGCAACGGAGTCGGGCCCGGAGTGGCATGTCGTTCCCGAGCGAGAAGCCGCGTTCGTGGTCGACGCGTATTTCCGGCGTAGCCCCGACAGCGCGTCGCTGCTCGCGGCGCTCCTGGAGAGCGCACACGATGTCGTGACCTCCGCGGCCCCGATGGCGGTGAGCACGCAAACACTTCCGTCGCAGCTGCGTGACGAGCTACAGGCGGACCGCGGACGGCTCGTGCTGTTCCGACGCGACCCGCCGTCACTGCGCGTGCCGCCGCCGCGCGACCCTGCGCCTCGCGCTGGGCTGACTACCCACTGCACGCTCCCACGGCCCGCTTCGCGCAGCCGGCAGCAGACCCTGGGCTGCGCGCGCACGCTTCGTAAGGGCTCCGGTGACGGGGCATATCAACAGGTTCACCGCAAACCGACGCTTGCAGACTCAGATCCCGCGCTACGCCAGCGCTCCGGCCGCCACGGGCGCGCTCGCCGACCCTCGTCGCTTGACACTGCCCCAGGAAAATCCGAACTCTATCCGTCCTTGGCGCGGCCCTGCTCACCCATCGTCTGCTGCGGCAGTGGTAGCTGTAGCTGCGCAGGTGGGTGACGCGGCGCGGGGCGGCTGGCAGACTGGATGACGTTTATCCCGACTACCGCCCGTACTGCAACACCTCGCGTTTCCGATCACGGACTGATCGGGGTATGAGCGTGCGGGAGCGCGACTGCGATGACTCGAAAACGCCGGCCCAGCCACGATGCGATAGTCGTCAGACAATCGCGACCCACGTGGCCACGGGGAACGAAGGCGACGGCCGCGCCCCGCGGCTACCTGACAACGCGCTGCGCAAAGTCACCGCCTTGCTACTTGGCGCCGCCCCGACTAGGTTCCCACGCGAGGCGCGCCCGTTTCGCTCGCCCGCTTGGGGGCTGCGTTGTCGGTCATGGTCGCGCGTGCTCTGCTCGTGTTCGCTATGCTGGCACCCCACGCCGGTTGCACTCTCGACTTCGATCGATTCGGTCGGAACGGCGCGCACCTCACCGACGCTGCTAGTGACACCGGTGGCCCGAGACGCGATGCACACGTCGATGTCATGGACGGAGGAACCAGTGGCGCAGCGGGTCGCCGAGGGGCGAGAGAAGGCGGCGGTGTCGATGCCGGGCAGCTTTGCGGGTCCAACGGCGACGCCTCAAGCCCTGCGTGTTTCGTCGTTCCAAGCGCTTGGATCTTGGGCACGGTCGTCGGTGTCCACGACGTGTGCCCAACGGGGTACGAATCACCTGAGGCTCTGCGCAGCGCGTTGAAGGTGCAGTGCGGAGATGGTTGCAGCTGCGCGCCTCCGGCGCAGGGCTCGTGCATCGGCGCGTTCCAAATGACGCTCGCAGATCAGCAGAGCCACAAATCGTTGGGCTCAGTGTATGGCGTCGCGAATCAGTCGGACGACTGCGCGGCGATCACATCCACATACGGGAGTGTCACGACCATCACGGCCTCTGCGATGTCATGGCATTGCGACAACGCGCCATGCGCGAGCTGCGCGCCGAACGGTTCTAGCGAGGTTGCTACGACTTGGGCGACGGAACTCCGCTTTTGCGCCGCTTCGCCGGGATCGATCACCTGCACCAGTGGCGGTAGTTGCGCCGGACCAGCTGCGAAGCTTTGCGCAGAGCGCCCAGGCTCCGAGCTCTGCCCGCCGGGGTTTTCGGAGGTCCATCCGCCGATGTACACGGGGACTTCGGGCACGGCATCCTGTATCTGTGCGGGTTGTGGCATCTCATCCGGTCAAGATTGCGGCACCGCGAACTACTATTTCGAGGTAGGAGTTTGTCCGCCGAGTTCCGCAATCGGACGATCGAACGTGATCGCCACGATACCGAGCAAGGGAGGCACCGCGGCTGTGTCTGCCCTCGTCACTGATAGCGTAGAGACGCACGCGACGATCAGCGGACAGGCCACCCCGGCGCTTTGTGCTTCCCCAGCTGCCGAGCTGACCGGCAATCTTTCCGCGACGGGACGAACAACCCTATGTTGCGTCCCATGAGCTTCCAGGGCACTCCAATCCTCCGGCCAAACCATGAAGCGTGACGCGAGCCGAGCCACCTCGAAAGAGAGCACCATCGTCCCCGCGAACGCCGTTCGGCCTCCGCGACCCATCCGCAGCGTCGCGCTTCTTGCAACCGTTTTCGTAACGGGCGTGTGCGTGATGATCATCGAGATTCTCGGCACGCGCATCATCGGTCCGGTGTTTGGCGTGAGTCTGTTCGTCTGGTCGGCTCTGCTCGCGGTGACGTTGGCTTCGCTGGCAGTAGGCTACTACACGGGCGGCCTGCTCGCGGATCGCGCGCCAACGGCAGGCGTGCTGGGGCGAGTGACCGTGACCGCAGGGCTGTTGCTCGGGGTTGCGCCTGCCGCGATTTACTTCGTCCTGGCTGTGGGGCAGCAGCTCGGGCCACGGCTCGGTCCGCTGCTCAGCGCGACACTGCTGTTCGCTCCGTGTCTGATGGCGCTCGGCGCGGCGGGCCCGATCGCGGTTCGGCTGGGTATCGAGGACGTGCTGGTTGCTGGCCGGCGGGTTGGCACGATCTACGCGGTTTCTACCGCGGGTAGCTTGGCCGGTACGCTGCTGACGGCGTTCGTTCTCATTCCGCTTTGCGACACGCATCAGATCCTGTTCGGGACCGCATCCTTGCTGATCGCTACCGGAGGGATGTGGCTCGCGAATCGGAAAGCTTCGACGGTGCTGGTGCTGCTGCTCGTGCCAGCCTTGGCGCTGCTGGGAACGGGAGCAAAACTTCCCGCCGGCATCAAGATACTATCGCGCTCTCAAAGCTTGTACGGCCTCGTGGAAGTCATTGATGACGCGGGTCGCGGGGTACGCTTTCTGCGCGCGGACCATTCGGTGATCGGCGCGCAATTCGTCGCCGATCGGACGGCAGGGTTCGCGTTTTTGCATCTGCTCGAGGTCCTCCGCTTCATGCGTCCGTCGACTCGGCACCTGCTCCAGATTGGTCTTGGCATCGGAAGCTTACCAACGGCGCTGCAGCCTTACGGCATGATCTCGGACGTCGTCGAAATCGATCCCGTGGTGGTGCGCTTCGCGCGGCAGTACTTCCATTTCTCGACGCCGGGACACGTGTTCGTCGAGGATGCGCGAACGTTTCTCCGGCGCACGGACCGGAAGTACGACGTCATCGTTCACGATGCGTTCACGGGTGGAGCGACACCGGAGCATCTGCTTTCCGTCGAAGTCTTCCAGCGCATTCGGCAGATGCTCACGCCCGGTGGTGTCCTAGCGCTGAACTTCCCCGGCTATCCCGACGGGCCGGGCGCGCAAGCGAGCGAAGCCATCGCCCGCACGTTGCGGACCGTGTTCTCGAGCGTGCGAGCGTTTGCCGATAGTTCACCAGAGGACCGCACGCTCGGCGTCGCGAACATTACCTTTTTCGCGTCGGATGCCCCTCTCTCGTTTGAAATCCCGGCCGACGCTCGGTTCGAGAATGGCAGCTGTCGTAGCGTCCTTCGCTCCTTTGTTTCCTGGGAGGTTCTGCGCAACGTTCCAGACGGGCCACTCATCACAGACCGATGGAATCCGCTGACTCGTCTGCAGCTTGCAGTCGCCGAAGCACATTTCGAAGCGATGAACGAGCTGCTGCCGAGGGAGGTCTGGCTGCAGTGAGCACCGCCCAGGCTCGATCTCGAAGTTGCGGGTCCGCGAAACGCTTTCTACTGCGACACGAGGACGACGACACCCACAATGGCCTGCAACACGAAGCCGGCCGAGAAAAGGGCGGTAGGCCGGATAGTGCGACCAGGCAAGGCTGGTCGAGGAGGATTGGAGGCTGCGATGACCTCATGAAACCTCGTTTGTTGTTCAGCGGGTGCGAAACCCGCCCGGCGAAGGGCGAGCCCGTCCACGCCGGAAGCCAGCCTTGCGACGGTGAAGGTAACGACACCGGCGATGCGTAGGCAGGCGAGCAG
>JADGRG010000295.1 GCA_017881145.1 Sandaracinaceae bacterium
CGTCCCGTCTCTCGGCTGCTGGCCGCTATCTGCGCCGAAGTGTACCAGCCGCATGGAGACGGCGAAGAATCTTTGTTCCAATGCTGTGGGCGCGTGTCGCACTGCCCAGCCGACCCACGTGCGCGAAGTTGCTTGCTCGAATCGCCCCGCGATAGACTCCACCGCAGTGCGCGCCTCGCGCCATGTGTCTAGTCTTGTGGACGAGCCAAGTACGCCCCGCCGAGGATTGAGCGCCAGCGGCCTGATCGTGAGCGCTTTGCTGGTGCTCGTGGTGTTCCGGGTGGTTGGGGCGAAGTTTCTTGCTGACTTCGGTCTCGACCTCGGCTCGTTGGTCTTCCCAGCGCCGCGCTACGCAGCGTTCCTGATGTCTTGGGGACTTTTCGGCACGCTTGCACTCGTGCTCTTGACCGCGGGCATCGCCAAGCTGGTGTCATCACAGCAGGCAGGCGCAGAGTTCGCAGAGGCGTGGCTGCGCGCGAACGACCGTAAGTGGGTCGCCGCCACCTCGCTCATCGCCACGCTCTTCGCCTTGCTGATCCGCGCTTCGGCGCTGCGCGGGGCGAGACTGACGGATGACGAAGCGGCCTACGAGTTCATGGCCAACCTCGTCGCGAGCGGCAGGCTCAGCGTTGCGTCGCATCCGCTGAAGCAATTTTTCGATAACGCCTTCATGATCAATGACGGCCGCTTCTACGCGAAGTACTTCATCGGTTGGCCCGCGTTGCTCGCGCCAGGTGCGGCGGTCGGAATGCCGTGGCTGATGAACCCCGTGTACTTCGGGCTCACGGTGCCGCCGCTCTATTGGGTGCTGCGCGAATACGTCGATGTGGCGTGGGCACGCGCTGGGGTG
The DNA here is from genome assembly GCA_017881145.1 of Sandaracinaceae bacterium. Classification (GTDB taxonomy): domain Bacteria; phylum Myxococcota_A; class Polyangia; order Polyangiales; family JAFGIB01; genus JADGRF01. Next base: position 851 of record JADGRG010000295.1, read on the forward strand.
GTGCTGATGCTCTCGGCGCCGATGTTGGTGATTGGCTCTGCGACCGAGCTCTCGCACACCTCGTGCATGTGTGCGCTGGCCTTTAGCTGGCACTTCTTGCTGCGCTCGCAGCGGTCAGAATCAACCTGGCGCGAGCACGCGGGGCTGGCTGCGGGCTTGGCGCTCGCATGCCTGATCCGTCCGAGCTCAGCGCTGGGCCTCGGGATCCCGCTGGGCCTCACATGGCTGCTGGGTGTGTGGCGACGCCCGCGTAGGGAGCGGCTGCTGTCGCTCTTGGCCTTCGGCACGATGGTCATCATTGCGCTGATGGCTTTCGGTGCCGTCAACCATGCGCAGACCGGCAGCTTTTGGACGGTCGCGTACGGCCGCTCTCACGCATACGATGTCGCGAGCGGGAATCGCTTCAGCGCTCTGCCGGGCGGCTACGAGCACATGCAGTTTACCAAGCCCGCGCTTGCAGTTGCGGTGACGGCGGTGGGTTGGCTACGCCTTAGCTTCGACCTCTTCGGCTGGCCCATCGGGCTGCTCGTCGCGCTGCTCTCGCTGGGCCATCCCTGTGCGCGTCTGCCATGGCTCGCAACGCTGGGATTCACGCTCGTACACCTACCGATTACCGATCCGGGCATCGATAGCTTCGGGCCGGTTCACTACTATGAGCTTGCTTTGCCGGTGGTGGTGCTCTGCACGCTGGGCCTGGCGCGTGCTCACGAGCTCCTCGGGAAGCTCGAGCTTCCGACCGCGCGCGGCCTGGTGCCGTCGCTGATCGTGGCGCTGGTGATCACTGCGTGGTTGGGCTACATGCCGGTCCGGGTGGCGGCGTTGATCCGCATGTCCGAGGATATCCGGGAGCCCGAGCAGACTGTCGAGGACGCGGGGATTCACCACGCTCTGGTGTTTTCACCACGGCCCTGGGCCGAAGCCTGCGGCGCGAAACCGACGCAGAGCTACGTCTTCTTCCGGCCCAACAACGATCCCGATCTTCGCAACGACGTGCTCTGGGTTAACAACCTCGGGCTGGCCGAGGACAAGAAGCTGATGGCGCACTTCCCGACGCGCCGCGGATACGTATTGGTTCGCCTGGTGGACTGCTCCATGCGGGCTGTTCCCTTGGACGATGTATCACCAGAGTTGGCGGAGCCACGCTTCTGATGCTGCACACAAGCGACGCTTTCGTAACCCAGTGTGTGCGTGACGCTTCGCCGTTTCTCCGCATGCGTTTTCCAGGCATGCTGGTGGCTCGGCGTGATCGCTATTGCGAGCCTCGGCGATCCTGCCGACGACGCTGACCTCCGCTGTCCATGGCCCAACGCACCCAACGCACCCAACGCACAGCCATCATCATCGGTGCCGGGCCGGCCGGCCTGACCGCTGCCTACGAGATGCTCACGCGTACGGACATCAAGCCGATCGTGCTCGAGCTCTCGAGCCACATGGGTGGGATCGCCCGAACGGTGAACTACAAGGGCAACCGCATCGACATTGGTGGGCACCGCTTCTTCTCCAAGTCCGACCGTGTGATGGATTGGTGGAACCGCGTCATGCCGATTCAAGGCGAGCCAAGCGTTGAGCGCGCAACGGGCGCCGTCGCGCTCTCCTACCACGGCAAGAGCCGCACGCTCGAAGTGCGACCCGACGGGCCCGATCCCGCACGCGAAGACATCGTGATGCTCGTGCGCAGTCGGCTCTCGCGCATCTATTTCTTGCGCAAGTTCTTCAACTACCCGCTGACGCTCGATGTGGCCACGGCGAAGAACCTCGGGATCATGCGCCTCGCGCGGATCGGGACCACCTACCTGGCGGCACGACTCCGGCCACGGCCCGAACATTCGCTGGAAGACTTCTTCATCAATCGCTTCGGGACGGAGCTCTACGAGACGTTCTTCCGCGACTATACGGAGAAAGTGTGGGGCGTCGCCTGCTCCGAGATCAAGCCAGAGTGGGGTGCGCAGAGGGTCAAGGGGTTGTCGATCACGAGCGTGCTGCTGCACGCCGCGCGCAAGTTGCTTGCGAGCGAGAAATCGATCGCCCAGAAGGACATCGAGACCAGCCTGATCGAACGCTTCCTCTATCCGAAGTACGGGCCCGGCCAGATGTGGGATCTGGTGGCGGAGAAGATCAAGCAGCGTGGCGGTGAGATCCTGCCTGAGCACACGGTCGAGCGCTTGGAGTTGTCCAAGAACCGCATCGTCGCCGTCACGGCGCGGGACAACGCCACCGGCGAGCGCAAACGCTTCTGCGGCGACTACGTGTTCTCGACCATGCCGGTGAAGGAGCTCTTCGACAACATGGAGGGGGACGTTCCCAGTGATGTGCGACGTGTCGCTGGCGAGCTGCAATACCGCGACTTCATGACCGTCGGCCTCCTGGTCACGAAGCTCAAGCTCAATACCCAAAGGCAGGAGCCAGTCCTCGACAACTGGATCTACATTCAAGAGCCCGACGTGAAAGTGGGACGCCTCCAGATCTTCAACAACTGGAGCCCTTACATGGTAAGCGACCCGAGCAAGATCTGGCTCGGGCTCGAGTACTTCTGCAACGAGGGCGACGCCTTGTGGACGATGACTGACGAGGCATTTGCGAAGTTTGCGATCGCGGAGCTCGCCAAGATCGACATCATCGACGCGCACGAGGTCGTAGACCACACCGTCATCCGAGTGCCAAAAACCTACCCGTCTTACACCGGGAGCTATGACGAGTTCCACACGGTGCGTGCATTCGCAGATCGCATCGAAAATCTCTTCCTGATCGGTCGCAACGGGATGCACCGTTACAACAACCAAGATCACTCGATGCTCACGGCCATGACCGCGATCGATAACCTCTTGGCAGGGCGGATCGGCAAGGACAACATCTGGGACATCAATACCGAAGACGACTACCACGAAGAGAAGACGGATCCGGAATCAGCCGCGGCGGAGTGAACGCGCTTTCGGGACTCGCTGCAAACCGGCGTTGCGCTCTTACTCGCTTTCGAAGCTCATCCTGGTCGACCGCCGTAGAGCTTGCGGTAGTCGAGCAGGTGGGCGTGGATGTCCTCGGTGAGCACCACGCGCCCGCCGACCACTCGGCCACGTAGGTCGGACATGATCTCGTCGATGGTCACGATCGAGAAGGCCCGCATGCCGTAGCTGTCGCGCACCTCGGCCAGCGCGTTCTGTTCACCCGTGCCGCGCTCCATGCGGTCGACCGACACCACCAGGCCTGAAAGCATGATCTTGGCAGCACTGCGCAAGATGGGCAGGGTCTCGCGGATCGAGGTCCCTGCCGTGGCTCGGCGGGGTCGCGAGCATACACCGGAAGGTGCGCCGTTTGAGGCGCTGATCGCGCACGCAACCATGGCGGCCCAGCTCGTTGCGGCTTATGCTTGCGCCCGTAGCGCGCCAGGCGGGCAATGGCTTCGGCGGACTCGCGGCGGATGGCAGACTTGCGTGACATGGATTGGGTCTCGGCCATCTCCGAGCGCATCGATACGCAGAGCGCGGTGCGTGAGGCTGCGGCCTCGCTGCGAGCCGCGCACAAGCGCACGCCGGACTTGGTGCTGGCGTTCGTTTCCACCCACCACGCCGCTGCGGCCGACAAGCTCCATCAGTGGGTGCGCGCCGAGCTCGGTGAGACCGCCTTCGTCGGCGCCATCACGGCGGGCGTCATTGGTGCGGGGCGTGAGCTGGAAGGTCGCGAGGGACTGTCGCTGACGGCGGCGTGGTTGCCAGAGACCAGCGTGCGCGTTCTATACGTGGCCGACCTACCACTGGACGAGAGCCCGGCCAGCTGGGCCAAGCACGTGGGTCTGCCGCTCGACGCGAGCTCGCATCTGCTCGTGCTCGCGGAGCCGCAGAGCCTGGACAGCGAGCGGCTCTTGCGCGGCCTGGACGCAGCGTTTCCGAACGCATGCAAAGTCGGTGGCCTGGTGGATGGCAGCGGCGAGAGCCACGCGCCAGTGCTCTTGGTGGGCTCGCAGACGTACACCCGTGGTGCCGTGCTGGTTGCGCTCGACGGCCCCTTTGATCTCACGGCTATCGTGGCGCAAGGTTGCAGGCCCGTGGGCGAGCCCGTCATCGTCACCCGTGCGCGCGGCAACGTCATCCAAGAGTTCAACACTGGCAAACCCACCGAGGTATTGCGCAGGCTCTACGAGAACCTGGACGCGCGCGATCATGCGCTCTTCGACTCCTCGCTCTTTCTCGGCGTGGAGATGAAAGACCAGCGAACCAGCTACGAAGCCGGCGATTTCCTGATCCGCAACATCCTGGGCATCGATCCCGCCACCGGCGCGATGGCGATCGACACCCAACTCCGCGATTACCAGGTCGTGCAGTTTCACCTCCGCGACAAGGACGCCTCGGCCCAAGAGCTTTCGCAACGCTTGCGAGCGTTTGGCGCGTCCGAAGCCGCCCGCCGCGTCTGTGGCGGCCTGCTCTTCTCC
>JADGRG010000296.1 GCA_017881145.1 Sandaracinaceae bacterium
GCAGGTGGACGTGGCCGCAGCGCAACGACGCTTCGTGGAGCGCGGCGTGTGGATCCGGCCGTTTGGACGGCTGGTCTACCTGATGCCACCTTACATCATCAGCAACGAAGAGTTGCAGGTACTGACCTCTGCCATCGTCGAGCTCGCGCTCGCTTGATGCGTTGGTCCAGGCGGTGGTCAGTTGCCCTGAGGCGCGAGCGCGCCCGCAGCGTGGGCCCGGAGCGTGCTCACGCACGTGAGGACCTGCGCGAGGACGTAAGCCGCGGATCAGGGCAACTGGCCGCCGCCAATCAAAGCTGGGGGCGGAAGCGCGCTTCTACTGACAGCTTCCTGCCCAGCATGACCTCCAGATAGTCGGCGCTGGGCAAGACAACCGTCTTTCCGGGCGCCGGCGGAATGAACTCCACGTAGCCGGTGCCGAGCCACTGACGCCACACGTAGGAGGCATCTTCGAGCGGATGCTGAAAGTGGACAGTGACCTCGAGGGGGCGACGATCGGCGGTGACCTCGGTGATCTGCACCAGCTCGTCGCCCAGCGCGATCTGCTCGCCCTTGGTGAAGGGCCGCTGGTCGTTCCAGAAGAGCTGGGAGGCAGGGTTCTGCAGGAAACCACCGGCGGGCCGCAAGCGCAGCGTGAAGGGATCGTCGCGAGTGATGGTGAGCTCGCTCGTGCCGGTGGCGAGCAGCCGCTGCGTACGCGCCCGAGGCACGCCGAGCGCGGCACGCGTGATCGGAATGTAGGAAGCCAGCGGCACCGCGGGTGGATTGAGGAGGATGAGCGTCTTGTCCGTGATGCTGGGATCGCGGGGCACGCCTGCGTCGGCACGGACCAGGATCTCGCGTAACGCTGCGTTGCCGCGGGCTCGCGACGGAATGAAGAGCGGACCCATGACCAGGTTCGCGATGATCAGGAGAAACACCACCGGTCCGGTCAGACGAGCCAGCCAGAGCGAGCGCGGCGGCTCGGGCGTGGCTCGCAGGCTGGGCGCCAGCAGCTCGGCTAACGCTAGGCTCGCGCCGATGGCGATCCAGGTGAGCAAGCGGTCCGCGGGAAAGGCCGAGCTCGCCGGCAGCGTCCCGAGCAAGCCACCCACCACCGCGAAGCGAACCAGCGGGCTGCGCTTGACGTGCGGCGACAGCAGCACCGAAACGATGGCGATGCTGGCAAGCGCGACCAGGAAGATCAGCACTCGCGCGCGTGGAAACACGAAGAGCGAGGTCCAGGTGTCGGACCAGAAGCCACCGAGCTGAGCTCCGAGCAGCACCGGAGCGCGCTCCAGAAAGCGCATCACGAAGGCCTGCGGGTCGCTCAGCGGATCGGCGTAGAGGCTCGACCCGGACACGCCGTAGTCGAGGAGCCGGTAGACCACCCGCCAGACCACGAGCAGAAGCGCGTAGGGCCACAGACGCACTAGGCGCGGCCAGAGCCGGCCCGATTCGAGGAAGAGCGTGTAGGCGATGAGATAGCCGTAGATGGCGATCGCGCCTTCACCGGCGAGCAGCCCCAGCCCGAGCAAGAGCGGCGCGAGCCAGAGGGCGTGGCGTGACTTGCCGGTGCGCCCGCGGTGGTGCAACACCAAAGCCCAGACCGAAAAGGCCGTCGCAACCACGGCATTGCGCGCAGCCACCCACGACACAAACCAACCGCGCGCGTCGTCGAGTGCGTAGAGCGCGAAGCCGAGCGTGGCGATGAAGCGATCGGCGACCAGCTCGCGGTAGAGCGCGCGCACGCCCAGCAGCACCACGGCGCCCCAGAGGAGGCTCTGCAAATGCATGAGCCAGGGGCTGTCGTGCCACAATCTGTTGTCGATCAAATGGGTGAGCGCGGAGACCGGGCGGAAGAATGACAGACGCGTGTTGGGGTCGTCCCAGAAGGTGAGGACGCCGTCGCGGACTAACAAGCGAGACAGGCGCGGACCACAGAAGCGGAAGATATCGAGCGGGGCGCGCACGAAGCCTTCGATGGCGTGCGAGCCGTCCAGCATGAGCTGGTGGACGTAGTCATCCGCTGCCAGGCCCGTGTCTAGCGAAGGCAGCATGAGCACAAGGCTCAAAACGAGGATGACGCTCTGGGCGCGGCGATGCGCGAGACAGCGCGAAAGCCAGGGGTAGAAGCGTCCGGCGACCAGACCACGACGGGCGGGCGCGTCTGTGTTTTCGGGCTCACTCACCGCAACGCCTCGGACACTACCACGCGGAATAAGTCCTCGGCAGGGAAGTGGTCGCTGGCGCCGAGAGCCGGGGGCTGCCACGGCACGAGCACACCGTCTTGGTACTTTCGCAGCAGGTAACGCGAGCTCTCGAAGGGCTGCTCGAAGCTGAACTCGACGCTCTTGGGCCGGCCATCGGGCAAGCTCGCGACGACCTTGGCGCGCAGCCCCGAGAGCACGACCTCGCTGCCGATGCCGAGGCCCCGAGGGCGGCTGCGATAGTGCGTCTCCTCGGGTCGATACAGGTAACCACGCGCAAGGCTCACGCGCAGGCTGCGCGGAGCGCTGCGCTCCACCGTGAGCTCCGAGCTTGCCGAAGCGAGCCAATACACGTGCGCTGGCCTCGCTTGCCCGCGCTGCTCGCGCGCCACTTGCAGGTAGCTGAGCGTCACGTTGACCGGCGCGTTCACGACCACCAGCGTCTGGTCGCGCACAGCCGGTGCGCTCGGCACGCTGGCATCCACGCGCTCGACCGCAGCGCCGAGGAGGTTCATCGAAGCGGCGCGCAGCGGCAGCGTGATGGGCGAAGCCACTAGGTGCACAAGCGCAAGCCCGGCGATGAGCAGCGTGCGCAGGAGCGACGCGGGCACAGCACCCGGCAGGTGAGGCGCTGCGATGAGGTGCGCGAGCAGCGGGGCCGCGCCGACCGAGATCAAGAGCAGAAGCCGCTCACCCGGCAGCGACGCGCTCACGGGGATCGCCGAAAGCAACATGCCGAGGGCCCAGAAACGCGCTTCTGCGTCTTGCCGCAGGCGGGGCAGCGCGAGCCACAGAAGGGGCAAGAGCGTGAGCCAAGCCAGCGCGTAAAGGGGCGCGCGCAAGAGCGGGTCGCCCCAGGAGGCGAGATCGGCGGTGCGCGCCCCGAGCTGCGCCGAGAGCAGCACCGGCAGGTTGTAGGCGAGCGAGAGCAGAAAGCCCCCGGGCTCCTGCAACGGATCGTGGTAGGCGGAGGAGCCGAACGAGCCGAGGCCGAGCGCGTGATAGATGCCTCGGTGCAAGAGCAAGAGCGCGGCGTAAGGCCAGAGCGAGAAGAGGCGCGTGCGCAAGCTCCCCCGGTCGAGACAGAGCGCGTAGGCCAGGAGGTAGCCGAACACGGAGATCGCGGTCTCGCCAGCGCCCAGGCCGAGCGCGAAGCAGAGCGGGCCCAGGAGCGCGCCGGCCCGCAGCCCTTGGCTGCGCAGGCGGTGGTGGAAGAGCAGCGCAGGCAGCGCGAGCGCAGCCGCGATGACGGCGTTGCGATTGGCGATCCAGCCCACCGTCGCGCCGTGCACGTCGTCGAACGCATAGAGCAGGAGCGCAAGGGTGGCCAGCCAGAGCGGGCCTTGGCTCAGGCGTCTGTAGAGCAGCGATAGAACCGCGAGCAGAGCACCGAACCAGAGCAGGCTCTGTAGATGCATCAGAAAGGGCCGGTCCGGCCAGAGCGTGAAATCCAGCAGATGCGTGAGCGAGGAGAGCGGCCGAAAGAAGGCGTTGCGGTGGAGCGGATCGGTCCACCAGGGAAGGAGCACACCCTCGTCCATCAGCGCGTGGTTGCGTGCGGGCTGGCCAGTCGTGAACGTGAAGAGGCGCAGCGGCTCCGAAGCGAGGCCCGCAATGCCAGTGTTGGGTCGTGCTTTGAGGGCAAGCACGTGGTCGTCGAGCACGAGCCCGCCCCAGAGCGAAGGCGAGAGCAGCGCAAGCGCAAGCGCCGCAATGACGAAGTGCGCGCGGGGCCGTTCGAGCGTGCGCAGCGCGGCGTCGAGGCGAGGGGGGGAAGGACGCAAAGCGGCCCATCCTACAACGCGAGAAGCACCGATGCGATCGGCCTTGAAGCACGCGGTCTGCCACCGCCACACGGGCCATGCGGAGCCTCTCGACCAGCGCACGAAATTCGCCATCGCGAACCGCCGGCCCAGCGAACCGCTGATTTAGAGAAGCTCGTCCGCTACTGCGCTCTGTCGAGCCGCGTGTCCGAGCTCAACCAGCTGGGCACCCGCATGGCCAAGCGCGATCTCGACCGGCTGGCAGCGGTCCTCGACGAGACCGAGGGGCGGCGCGCAGAGGTCGGGGCGAGTTGGCGTAATGACAACGTCATTCTCGTGTGCTAGCCTCGACTCTCGAATGAGAGGTGCAGAATGAAAGCGTCCGCGAAAGCTGCTCGGCCTCGTGAGACCCTCAACATTCGCATAGGCACCGAAGCTCGCAGTCTGATCGACCGCGCCGCCAAGGCACGTGGGCAAAACCGCACGGACTTCATCCTCGACGCAGCGCGCCGCGCTGCTGAAGATGCGCTGCTCGACCGCTCGTTGATTTCTGTGAGCGCCAAGGCGTACGCGGATTTCATCGCGCGTTTGGATGAACCTGCCAAGCCCAATGAAGAGCTGCGTCGCACTATGCGCGCTCCGCTGCCTTGGAAAGCTGGCTGATGCTTTCGGCGCCGGAGCCGTTAGCTGAGCAGCATCAGGTCGACGGCTTCGTTTCAGGGGTCGCATCGCTGGACGACTGGCTTTGCCGCCGCGCAAAGGCGAATCAGCAAAGCGGTGCCACGCGTACGTTCGTCGCCTGCGAAGGCGGCGTCGTGGTTGCTTACTATGCGCTCGCGTCCAGCGCCGTCGCCGTTGCAGCGACGCCGGGTAAGTTCCGGCGCAACATGCCAGATCCGATTCCCGTGGTGGTGCTCGCACGCCTGGCCATCGATCAATCGCGCCAGCGACAGGGACTGGGCCGAGCGCTCTTTCAGGATGCGGCGCGCAGGGTGTTGAATGCCGCAGATGCTATCGGGATTCGCGGCCTGCTCGTGCACGCTCTCGCCGAGGATGCGATCGCGTTCTACCGCAGTCTCGGCCTGTCTCCATCGCCGCTCGACCCTATGACGCTGATGGTGACGCTTGCGGATCTGCGCGCGAGCTTGCGGTGACAGGTGTCGGCTTGCTGCACGGTAGGTGGCAAACCCGCCCCCGGCTCGCCGAGGCGAAAGTTCAAGAAGTGCTGCGGCGGTCCCGGCGCGAAAGCTGGCGCTCAGCGCTTGCCTCATACGCAGGCCGATCGCGCCTCTGCTTTCGCGAAGCTCGACTTCTTCATCGACGAGCTGTGGGAAGATGAGGAAGAGGACGCCTTCGAGGCGTTCTGGGGGCGCCACTTGGCACGAGAGCACGAGCTTCCGCAGAACTTCCTGGTGATGTCGCGTGACTTTCAGGAAGCCTGGTTCTCGGTGAGGACCGGCCAAGTCGTCAGCAGACCTTGATCGGCGTAGCGGCGGGCAGCCGCGACTGCTCGAGCATGATGGCGGTCGCTGCCCACGACGAGCGCGACGAAGAACCCCGTGTGAGCGAGGATCACTCTCCGCCGCCGTGCTTTCCGGAGTAGTCGACGTGTCGTTTGTACGTCTCGGACAGATCGCGAGGCCCAGAGACAGCACCTACCACACCGAGCCGCTCGAAGATGGCGAGCGGCGATTCGCCTGGCAACGTCTGCGCAAAGGCTCGTAGTGCAGCTTTGATGACTGCGCTCGTATTCTTGCCAGTTGCGGCGCGCGCTCGGCGCAAAATCGCACGCTCCTCTTCGTCGAGACGAGCAACGATCCGTGCGTCGACAGAAGGCTTGGCCATGTCTGACGTTATGTTAGACAACGTTATCAGAGCCGTCCATGAAGCCGAGTCGGTCACGATGAACATAGTCCGCACGAAGCGCCTAAGGCGCCCAAGACGTACAAACGTCGACTTTCCCTCTGAAGCTGTCAAGCATTAGCGGCGGCGGCGAGCCCGCGTCGTCGCTCGAACCCTCAGCTTGCACTGCGCAGCGCCGAATTCAAACAGTGCGACCAGGCAAGGTTGGTCGAGGAGAATCGGAGGACTCGATGACTTTATGAAACCTCGTTTGTAGTCCAGCGAGGGCGACCAGCGACTCAATCGCAGCGGCCAGTTGTTGCGGGGTGTTCGGGCATGTCATTCATCCCGAGCTGCACGCCACCACCGGCTCTTCAACGACCCGGGTGAACGGGCCCGTCAGCAGGCAGAGAGCACCGACACTCCCGAGAAGTGGCGCGACAGGTGCTCGAAGTCGTCCGCATCACCCGTGACGACGACCGCACCGAGCATCGCGGCCGTCGCCATCACGATGGCGTCCATGGTGAGCTTTGCTTCGACGTTCCTCGTGCGCGCGAGCGCGATGCCGGCCGCCTTCATGATCTCGACCGTCGCTACGATCTGTGTCGCAGCCAGGATTTCCTCCCGAACGTCCGTTCTGCCGCGCCACCATTCCGCGATCACCGGCAGCGGGACGACGATGCGTGCGCGGCCGAGCCTGACCAGCTTTAGAAACCGCACAGCGCGTTCCTTGCCGCGTTTCGCCGAAACGAGCGCACCCGTATCGAACACGTACGTGGGGATCATGCGACCCGCCGCTTCGCCCGGGGCTTTCGCGATGCCGAAATCTCACGGTCGATCTGGGCCGCAATCGCGTCGCCTTCCTTCGCGGTGACGTCGGCAACGCCGTGCCGTCGCAGATACTTGCCGGCCGCCATCCGGCGTCGCGCTTCCTCCGCAAGATCGGTCACGAGGGCCGACA
>JADGRG010000297.1 GCA_017881145.1 Sandaracinaceae bacterium
GTAGCTGGTAGTAGTAGGGGCCGATGCCGCCACCGAGGAAGCCTGCGCGTAGCGGCTCCGGTAGGCGGTAGGCGAGCTGTATGCGCCGGCCGCGCGCGGCGAACGTGGCGGCACCTGGGTTCGCCATCACACGGTGCACGAAGAGCGAGTCGACCGTGGGCGTCAGGCTGGCGCCTTCGACGGTCACGGGCGCCGCCTGGTCCCAGAGCACATAGAGATTCAGCGTCGCGCTATCGTGGTCGGCGCGCGAGGTGATCACCGAGCTGCAGCCGACGTACATCCACGAGTCGTCCGGGATTGCGCCGCGCTGCACGTGCACGCCGTAAGGGGAACACGAGCTGTCCAGCATCACCTGGCCGCGCTGCGAGGGACGGGGCGAAAAGCGCACGATGAACGACGCGGAATGCAGCGCGCCGTCGCGACGCACTTGCACGTGCACCAGGTAGGTCGTCCCGGCGAAGAGCGCGATGGGAACCTCGGCGTGCGCTTCGCCGTGGTCCGCCGCCATCGGCTGCGAGCTTCCCGCATACGTGACGAGGCCACCCCGCGCACCCTTCGCCCGCACGGCCAGCACCGCTCGCGGCAGCACCAGGAAGCGCGCGACACGTGCCCACTCCAAGCTGCCCGGTTCGAGCGCGGCCTCGATCCCGGGATCGCCGTCACCGAGTCGATCGATCGTGAAATCCTCGGTGGCGAAGTCGCCGGGTGCGAAGGCCGTCGGTTGCGGTTCGGCCAGCATTTCTGCCACCAACGACCGCGGCAGCTCGCGAAGCTGTTGCTGCTGCTGCGCGTGTGCAGCGCTTGCCGCGAGTGCCACGGCGAGCAAGAACGAGCACGGAACCGACCAGCCGAGCACACGCATGGGTTCCCGTCGATTCTATCAGGCCGAGCCCGATCGGTGAGCGCTCTTCCTGCAGGCTGGCTCCGGGGGTAACCTGACGAACAGTGCTTGTTGGCGCCCGGCGGTTTTTCGGCATTCGCCCGAGCGAGACCGAGTTCGTAGCGCTCGCAGGCCTGCTCGCGATGCTGGCCATGGCGGTGAATGTGCTCTCACTCGGCACAGTGACCGCGCTCTTCTTGGCGGCCACTACCCGCGCCGCGTTGCCTGCCGTCTACGCCCTGGGCGCGGCGTTCGGCGCCTTCTCTGCAGCAGCGATGGCCTCCCTCGCCACGCGTGTGTCGCGCGCCGTCGAGGTGGCAGGTTGCTTCTTGCTCTTGTCGCTCTCTCTGCTCGCTGCTTTCTGGCTCTTGCCTGCCGCGCCGCCGGGCCTGCTCTTCGTCGTGCATCCGGTTGCGACGGGACTCTCCGCACTCGGCGTGGTCCAAGCCTACGCGCTCATCAACGACTGCCTCGACGCCGAGCAGGCCAAGCGCGTGTTGCCGGCCATCGGCGCTGGCGGAACACTCGGGGCAATGGCAGCTGGCGGCGGTATGGCGTGGGCGGCGCCGCGTCTCGGTGTCGCCAACCTCTTGCCGCTGGCGGCGGCGACGTGTCTCGCTGCCGCGGTGGTGGCCGTCGTGTTCTTGTTGCGCCATGCGCCGCGCTTCGGCTCGGAACCCGCCACCGCCCAGGGCTCGCGCGCTCTCTCGAAGCGTCCGCCCGGCGCGACGTCCGTGGTGAGCGACCTCTTGCGTTCGCCCCTTTTGCGCCAGTTCGCGCTGCTGCAAATGCTGCTGGCCGCGCTGAGCACGCTGCTCAAGTTCAGCCTGGAATCCAAGCTGCAGGCCCAACTCGGGGTGAACCACATCGCCGTGTTTCTGGGCGTGCTGAACCTCTGCGCGAACGCAGCTGCTCTCTGCGTGCAGACCATGGTCGAAGCACGGGTGCTGCGTCGCTTCGGGCTGATGTTCGGAGTGCTCGCCGCGCCGGTGATCCTGACGGCCGGTGCGTGCGTGTTGCTGGTGGCATCCGGCCTTTGGGTGGTTGCCTCGGTGCGTCTCTCCGAGAGCGTCGTGCGCTTCTCCGTGGCGCGCACTGCCGAAGACTTGGTGCTCCTGCCTGTGCCCTCGGTCATGCGGCGCAGGGCCAAGACGGTGATCACGTCGGTGCTTTCACCTCTGGCAGTGTTTTTCGCTTCGCTCATGATCCTGCTCATCGGTGCGACGCGAGGCTCGTCTACCCACGTGCTGATGCTGATGCTGATGCTTGGCTGCTGTGGCGTGCTGGCGGCGCTCTCGCTGCGCACGCGCTACGTCGCCCAGCTTCTGCGATCGCTCAAGCGGCGGCGCGTCACGCTCGACGCTTCGTTGCGTGTGTCCGAGCCGCAGACCCTCTCGGGGCTGGTCGCGGGCTTGCCACGGACCGATGGTAGCGAGCGGGTCGCGCTCTTGCGAGCACTGGCGAGCCAGCGGCTGCGGGGCGCCCCGGCTCTGGCGCAGCTCACGCAGGTCGCGCGCGAAGTGCGGGGAGAGCTGCGCTGTGGGCACATCGTGCGGCTCTCTCGCGCGGCGCTGCGAGAGCTTCCGTTGTCGGCGGTGCAGCGGCGTTCGGCGAGCGCAGAGCTCGACTTCCAGGCGCAGCGTCTGGAGGAGATGCTCTTTCTCCTTTTGGCGCTCATCTACCCTCCGGACGACATGCTGCGTGCGCAGCTGAGCTATGTGCAGGGTGAGCGGCGGGTGCGTGCGTTCGCGCTCGAGTTGCTCGCTCAGAACCTCGAACCTGTGCTGCGCAACCAGCTCTTGCCGTACCTGGCGAGCCTGCCGGAGGAAGAGCAGATCATGCAGGCCGAGCGCGCCCTCGATGTGTCGCGACAGGCCGTGCTGCGCAGCGCTCTGCCTCGGCGCTTGCACTGGCTGCAACTCTACCTTTCGCTCGCAGAGCCCGAGAACGCCGACGAGGAACGTCTCATGCCCAGTCTGGAAGAAATCATGATCCTGCGCACGGTCACGCTCTTCTCGCGCCTATCACCAGAAGAGCTGCAATCGATCGCCGAAATCGCCGAACGCCGCAGCGTGGCAGCCGGCGTCACTCTATTTCGCGAAGGTGATCCCGGTGACGCGCTCTATGTGATCTTGCGCGGCGAGCTTGCCGTCTCGCGCGGCGGGGCGGCGGTTGCGACACTGCGGGACGGCGAGTGCTTCGGCGAGCTTGCGCTCCTGGACCGCGGGTTGCGCACGGCCACCGTGACCGCCAACACCGCCTGCGAGCTCTCGCGCATCGGCGACGAGGATTTTCGCGAGCTGCTCGAGCGCTACCCAAGCATCGCCCTGGCCATGCTTTCGATCCTCGCGCGTCGAGTGACGAGCTTGCTCGAGAAACCCGCGGCGGCTTGAGCGAAGCGTGCGCGCGCGCCTGCTGGGTGGAGCCCTTTCGCTTCAGGTCTTCTTCCCCGGCAACACTTTGGCGCGTGCCCAGCCCAAGAGCGTGTTGCCGGCCAGGCGCTTCCTGTCGAAGTCGTTCTTGAAGTCTTGGTAAGGCAGGCCGTTGACGAAGAGGGCGTCGCGGCGGGTGCTCGGCAGCGTGGGGTCGAGCTCGCTGATGGGGCGGGCTGGATTGCCTGCGGCGATGGTGTTCCTGGGGATGCTGCGGGTCACGACCGAGGCTGCGCCGATGATGCTGTTTTCGCCGATGGTGACCCCCTTGCAGATGGTCACGCCGTCGCCGACCCAGACGTTGTCCTCGATGACCACCGGGTCGCGCTTGCCCGGGAAGATGCGGTGGTAGGGGTCGTGCCAGTCGGCGTCGGTGATGTAGGCGTTCTCGGCGAGCATGCAGCTGTTGCCGATGTGGATGGAGAGGGCCGAGCGGACGCGCACGCCCGGAGCAAAGATGCAGTAGTTGCCGATCACGATCTCGCCCATGCCACCGTCGAAGGGGTCGACCGCGAACGACACCCGCTGCTGCTGGGTGGCGTAGACGTGGAAGTGGTCCCCGGCGCGGATGTTCGGCCCACGCACCTCGACGTAGCCGGGGCCGGTGAAGCGGGGCTCGGCGCCGAGCGCGTCGAAGTGCGGGTGCAGCAGCCGGCTCGAAACCACGCCGTTCCACTTCTCCATCAGCTTCTCGACCCAATACGGATGATGCTCGCGCCGCACGGCATGGCCTCTACCAAATCTACCGGGGCCGCATAAGGGCTAATTGCCGCGCAACCCACCTCTGCCCGTCCACGGACCAGCCTTCCCTTTAAACGGCCTGGAAGCAGGGCCGAAACCTGGCGCGGGTAAGCCTGGATCACACGCCCGTGGCGCAGTGCCGTGGGCGAGCTCGAACGGACTGCACGAACGGAGCCCACCATGACCCCACGCAAAGCCTCCGCTGCGACCAAGCTTGAAGCCGCGCCCACCACTAGCGCACCTGACTTCGCCCGCGCGGGCGCGGCCTGGTGCGAGGTCGCGTCGCTGCAGTCGGCAGGTTTTCGCATTCGGCTCGGCGGGCTCTTCCGGCCCTCGTGGCTTGCCGCGCTCTGCGGCGGTCTGGCTGGTCATCGCGTGTCGATCGAGAGCGCGCATGCGCGGCTCACCCTGGATGGCGCGTGGATCGCCGAGCTGGATGTCGTGCCGGAGGACGCCAGCCTGTACCTCGGCGCCGCCCGCTGCATCGAGCTCGCCGACACCGCCAATGCGCACAGCAGCCCGCCCCGCGTGATCGACTACGAGCTAGCGCTCTCGGCCGATCATGGCGGCACGCTCAAGCTCACCCTCGAAGCGCTGGATCGGCTGGGCCTGCTTGGCGGCTTGCTGACGGCGCTGGGCGAGCTCGCCCTCTATCCGGTCGAGATGCACATCGAGACACGTGACGGTCGTGCCTACGACTGCCTGTGGCTCGCGCAAATGGGTGCGACGCGGCCGTCGTCAGCAGCCAGGCGTGGGCTCGACCGCTTGCTCTCGACCAGAATGCGGGCGTAAGGCGCGCGGTGGATCACTGCCAGACTGCGCACGTGTTAAACAGAGACGCCTGGACCGCGATCCACCATCCGTCGGGGTTGGGGCCCCGACCCCAACCGGGCGATCCGCCCCCGCTTCCTGCGGTGCGTGCTCACCTAC